>NZ_VCIW01000001.1:600000-760584 GCF_005765165.1 Paenibacillus antri
GTAATGCGCTGCTTGCTTTTCGTCAACCCTTTGTAATCCGATGCGCTAGAGCCTCTGTACGACATGAAGAACATCAGATCGCCCGGCTTCAGCTTGCTCCAGCTCGTCGTCGTCTCGCCGCGCTCCTTCACGTAATCGCCTTGATCCCGCGAATTCGACGGGAGCGCGATGCGCGCGCCGTCCTTGAAGGCTTGTCTGACGAAGTCGGAGCAATCGAACGTCCTGGTCGACGAGCGGCTAGAACCGTACTCGTACGGCGTGCCGAGATATTCCTTGCCCGCGTCGATGATCCGCCGCGCCAGCTTGCTCGCCGAAGCGGGCGAGACGGGAGCGCTCGGCGCCGAGGCGTTCGACGTTCTCATGTCCGCCGAAGACGAATCGACGATGTCGACATATTCGTCGGACGACGAGACGTATCCGACCCGGCCGTCCTCGTCTCTCACCTTGTACCAGTAATCGTTCGGCTCGGACAAGATGACGAGCCGCTCGCCCTCGTCCACGTAGCGGATTCGGTCCGAAGACGTCGACGGACTTTCTCTGAGCGAGACGGAGCTGACCGCTTCCGCCGTCGCCGCATCCGCGACCCCTGCCGATCCGACCGTCCCGCCGACGACCAACCCTGCCGATAAGAGCGCTTGCATAGCAATATGCAGTTTCTTCATAGTATGTATGTACCTCCCGTATATTCTAGTTGCTACTATCGAATGATTTCATGATATACGGAAAGGTTGCACTTTGTATGCCTGTAAATGTTGGAACGAAAAAAAGGCCCCAGGACGCTCAACGTCCCGAGGCTTCGGCGTGCGGGGATTAGTATGCCCCGCCTACGATCGTACGGCTGATGATAACCAACAAAATGAACAAGACCAAGATCGCGCCCGTGGAAGTGAATGCACCGCCAACTGCTGTCATGATCGCCTCACCTCCTTCTGCTTACCCCTTTAGGGTATGCATCCGGCGGAGGCGCCGCACCGGACATTCGCCCGACTTTCACTGGGCGGGCGAAGCGTCGCGGAGGCCCCACAGCCCGAGACCCGCTTCTCGCGCCCGGCGCTCCGCGGCGAGCAGCGCATCCGCGCGACGTACGTTCGGCGGAATCGTCAGCACCGTCGCGTACCCCTCCGCCACGAGCTTCTCATTCACGAACGTGCCGTCCTCGAGGTAGACGTACGCGAGCAGCCGGTCGAATCGATCCCGCTCGGCCGCGTCCAGCTCGAGGCACGCGTTCGCGCCCGTCAGCAGCTTCTTCGCGTACTCGCTCGCTTCCTTCCCGTACGGCTCCACCGGCGAGTCCGGCTTCACCGTCTCGGGCGTGTCGATCCCGAGCATGCGCACGGTATCGTCCCGTTTCGCGCCGACGTCGATCTTGAACGTGTCGCCGTCGACGACCCGCGTCACGGGATAACACGCCCGCTCCGCGGCAGCGTCCGTCCCCGCGTCCTCGGCGCAGCCTCCAAGCGCCAAGCCCAGCGCGGCGATGGCCGCCAGGGCGGCACCCTTTTCCCAAAAACCGAAAGTCTTCCCCATCTACCCCGTCTCGCTCCTCCGGTCGATGCTTTGAACATAATGATACAACGCCAAGGTGAGCAGCTGAAGCGTGAAATAGACGATCGAGGAATAGTCGAAGTCGTACCCGTTCTTATACTCGAAGACGCCGAACCGGGCGCCGACGCCTTCGAGAAACATCCCGAACGCGGTCCAGACGAGCACGTAGAACGGGGCGAATCGCCTCGGGACCTTCAACCAGTCGTACATATATAAGAACAAGTAACCGAACGGACCGTACATAATGTAGGTGACGAAATCGATGAACTCGAAATCTTTCGTATCGTTGATGTCGTAGAAGTCGATGGGCACGCCCGCCAGCGCATGGTCGAACACGACGCCGAAATACGCCCCGAACAGAACGAACAAGATCGTGGCGCTCCGGTCGAACCGTCGAGGCAGCCGCCACGTCAGAAGGACGCCCGCGGTCGTCACTAAGACGACGAACCATTCGTTCGCGCTCCAGTTCATGTTACGAGACCTCCCTCCTAGAACGCGTATAACGCAAGAACCACTGCGCCGCGAGGCAGGCGACGAGAACCAACGCGACGTCCAGTCCGAACATATGCCATGCGTTGACGCGTTTCAGCTCGAGCCAGCCCTGCGACATCGCGATCTGAAGCAGAACGACGCGGGCGAGAACGACGCCAACGACGCCGCTCCACTTCGTCAGACGACTCCGGCCGAGGATCCACCACGTCGCGGCGATCAAGTAGAGGACGGGCCTCAAGACGGTACGGATGAAAATATGATGCATAAACGGTTCCATCCGCTTCGGCAGCGAAATCCAGTCGAGCGACATCGCCGCGGTCGTAAACAACAGCGACTCCAGGATCGACATGAGCAGGAAGACGAATAGGAGAATGTCCGTAGGCAGCCGCCGCTTCTGCGACCAGACGACGGCGAAGACGGTCCAGGAGCCCAGCAACAAGATCGTAAAGTGCATATTTCCAAGCCACTGCACCGGCTATGCCTCGCTTTCTCCGAAAATTTCTCCATTATCATGCCCACTTCCAAGATTCGACAAACGTAATATTCGTTGTGCTGCGGGGGCGGGCCGTTTTATAATCAAGGAATGACTGCGAAACTATGAAAAAAAGGTGCGATCCATGAGCATATTGACCGTAACGAATTTATCCCACGGCTTCGGGGACCGGGCGATCTTCAACGACGTCTCGTTCCGGCTGTTGAAGGGAGAGCATATCGGCCTGATCGGCGCGAACGGCGAAGGCAAGTCGACGTTCATGAACATCGTGACGGGCAAGCTCGAGCCGGACGCGGGCAAGGTCGAATGGGCGCGCAACGTCCGCGTCGGCTATCTCGACCAGCACGCCGCGCTCAACAAAGGCGCGACGATCCGCGATGTGCTGAAGACCGCGTTCAAGTATTTGTTCGACATGGAGGCGGAGATCAACCGGCTGTACGAAGCGATGGCCGAAGCGACGCCGGAAGAGATGGAGCGGATGCTCGAGGACGTCGGCACGTTCCAAGACACGCTGACGACGAACGACTTCTACGTCATCGACGCGAAGATCGAGGAGATCGCCCGCGGCCTCGGGCTCGACGACATCGGGCTCGACCGCGACGTGCACGATCTGTCCGGCGGCCAACGGACGAAGGTGCTGCTCGCGAAGCTGCTGCTCGAGAAGCCGGATATTTTGCTGCTCGACGAGCCGACGAACTACCTGGACGAGAAGCATATCGAATGGCTGAAGCGATACTTGCAAGAATACGAGAATGCCTTCGTGCTCATCTCCCACGACATTCCGTTCCTTAACAGCGTCGTCAACTTGATCTATCACATGGCGAATCAGGAGCTTACCCGCTACGTCGGCGACTACGACCACTTCGTCTCCGTCTACGAAGCGAAGCAGCAGCAGCTCGAGTCGGCCTACAAGCGGCAGCAGCAGGAGATCGAAGATCTCAAGGACTTCGTCGCGCGCAACAAAGCACGGGTGTCGACGCGGAACATGGCGATGTCGCGCCAGAAGAAGCTCGACAAGATGGACGTCATCGAGCTCGCCAAGGAGAAGCCGAAGCCGCAGTTCAACTTCAAGGAAGCCCGTACGTCGGGGAAATTGATTTTCGAGACGCGCGGCCTCGTCATCGGGTACGAAGAGCCGCTATCGCGGCCGCTCGACCTGCGCATGGAGCGCGGGCAGAAGGTCGCTCTCGTCGGCGCCAACGGCATCGGGAAGACGACGCTGCTGCGCAGCATTCTCGGCGAAATCCGCCCGCTGTCCGGCGACGTCGAGAAGGGGGATTACCTGCACATCGGCTATTTCGAGCAGGAGGTTAAGTCGTCGAACGGCAATACGTGCATCGACGAGGTATGGGGCGAGTTTCCGACGATGTCCCAGTTCGAGGTGCGCGCGGCGCTGGCGAAGTGCGGCTTAACGACGAAGCATATCGAGAGCAAGATCGACGTCTTAAGCGGCGGGGAAAAGGCGAAGGTCCGATTGTGCAAGCTGATCAACCGCGAGACGAACGTGCTCGTGCTCGACGAGCCGACGAACCATCTGGACGTCGACGCGAAGGAAGAGCTGAAGCGTGCGTTGATCGCGTATAAGGGCAGCATTTTGCTCATTTCGCACGAACCGGAATTTTACCGCGACGTCGCGACGGACGTTTGGAATTGCGAGTCGTGGACGACGAAGGTGTTCTAATGGAGCCGGGCGAGGTTCGACTCGACGTCGTGCGGCTCGTAGAGGAGCTCGCGGCGAACGCGTGGGCGCCGTATACGGTGCAGGCGCTCGGAGGTTGGCGGCTTCGAGCGACGTTCGGCGTCACGAAGCGGGCCAACAGCGCGTGGACGGTCGGCGCGACGCCGGACGGCGACTGGCTCGACGCCGTCGAGCGGTTTTATCGCCGGCGGGGGATGCCGTCCTGCTTCTACCTCAGCGACGCGACGCCGGACGGCATCGACGACGCGCTCGCGGCGGCCGGATACGAGAAGCTGTTCCCGTGTTTCTTCATGACGGGCTCCGCGTCCGAGACATCGGCGCGCTTCCCGGCGGACGACCGCTTCGAAGCGCGGTACGCGGACGAGGCCGGCGACGATTGGATCGCCGACTTCATCCGGCTCGAAGGCTTCGAGCCGGCCCGCGCCGCCGCGTACGCGCATATCTTCCGCGCGATCGGCCCGGCGAAGACGTTCCTGCGCCTGACGAGCCGGGACGGCGACACCGTCGCCCTCGCCACGGCCGTCGCCGAGCGCGGGCACGCCGGCCTCAGCAACGTCGTCGTCGCCCCCGCGTTCCGGCGGCAGGGCGCCGCGGCGCAGCTGCTGCGGGCGCTCGCCGCGTGGGCGGACGCCGAAGGCGCGCGAACGCTGTGGCTCCAGGTGCTCGAAGACAACGCCCCCGCGATCGCGCTGTACCGCAAGGCCGGCTTCGACGTCCTATCGCGGTGCCATTACCGACAAAAAAAGCTATGATCGAAAATGATCGATCATAGCTTTTTTTACGTCCATATGCTCCCTTGGCCTGCATAAATACAATTATTTCTCCCAATGTTTGCCCGGAATCCCTTAATAGCTGCATGTCTGCATCTATTCTTCGCTTCCGAAGGCAAACACCTCCGGATTACCTGCGCTTTAGCAGGTATTCGGCCATTTCTAGCCTTTTCCCCACCGAATACCTGTACTTTTGCAGCTCATTGGCGCGAGCACGAAGTCTGCTCCCCGCTCCGCGAGTTCAGCCCTTGTTTTCCGCGTCCAGCGCCGCTTGGATCAAAGCGTCGAACGCGACATCGTCCTCCTCGAGGAACGCTTCGACTTCGTCGATTCTCTCCTCGCTCCCCGACTCCGCCGCGAAATGAAGCCCATACTCCCATTCCTTGCCCTTCTTGCTGAACAGCGTAATTTCGTATTCCTGCGGATGCCCTTCCACGCGGAAGCGCACGTTGCCGACGTACCCTTCTTCCGGGTCGTGACGCAGCCCGGCCGCGCCGATGTCGATTTTCATTCGTCGTTCCCTCCTTGTTTTTCGTCGGATGCAGGCGCCGTTACCGGCCTCGGCACGATCGGCAGCCGCACGCTGAACATCGTGCCGAGCGGACCGGACGTGACGCCGATGCTTCCTTGGTGCCGCTCCATGATGCTATAGCATAACGCCAGCCCCAACCCCGTCCCGTGATCCTTCGTCGTGAAGAACGGCGTCCCGAGCCGCTCGAGCACCTCGTCCGGGATGCCCGGGCCTTCGTCGATGACGTCGATGACGGCCGCGCCGTTGTCGGCGTGCGTCCGAATCGTCAACCGGCCGCCGGGCTCCATCGCCTCCAGCCCGTTCTTCGCGAGATTGAGGATGACCTGCCGCATCTCGTTCGCGTCCGCGCGGAGCCAGACGTCGTCCGCGTCGTGACGCACCTCCACCTGCTTCTCCGCCATGACGGCCACCGCCTGCAGCAACGGAGACAACGAATCGACGAGCTCCTGCACGGCCAGCACGTCGAAGTGGCTCGTCTTGTTGCCGGCCAGCGACAAGTATTCCGTAATGATCGTGTTCGCGCGAAGCAGCTCCGACAGCATCAGATCGATATGCTCCTTCGACATCGGCGTCTCGCTTTTGCGCCAAATTTGCAGAAACCCCTGAATCGTCGTCATCGGATTGCGGATTTCATGCGCGATGCCGGCCGCCATCTCCCCGATCAGGTTGAGCCGGTCGAGTCGGTTCAAGTGACGCTGCAGCGCGACCCGCTCCGAGATGTCCGTAATGACGATCAGCTCGCACGCCTCCTCGTTCACCTCGAGCACCTGGGACGACAGCAGCCCGAAGCGCTGCTCCCCGTCGCGCGTCGTGAACTCGATCTGCACGGAATCGCTTTCGCGGCTTTCCGTCGTTCGGATGCGGATCGCTTCGTCGCGCAGCGCGTTCATCCGCTCCACGCCGTAGCCCGTCGCCTTCTCCCATGCGTTGTTCACGTCGAGATACTTGCCGTCGTGCAGCCGACGGATGGCGATCAGATTCGGGTTCGTATAGAAAATGGTCCGAAACCGCCGATGCGACCGGTAAATTTCCTGATTCGCGTCGCGAAGCTGCGCGGTCCGCTCCTCGACCGTCTGCTCCAGCACCCGCTGATGCTGCAGCAGCTTCCGCTCCGCCTCGACGAGCCGTTGATTGACGCGTTCGATCTCCAGGTTGCGGCGCTGCAGCAGCGCGTGCTTCTGCTTCAGCTCCCGCTGGTATCGATGCATGCGAACGAAATTTTCGACCTTCCAGCGCAGGACGTCCGGATCGAACGGCTTGAATACGTAGTCGATCGAGCCCGTCAAATATCCTTGTTTCACATTGGACTTAGATTTATACGTCGCGGTGATGAAGATAATCGGCACCTCGCGGAGTTCCTTCCGCTCCCGCATCAGCATCGCCGTTTCGTACCCGTCCATGCCCGGCATATGCACGTCCATCAAGACGAGGGCCAGCCGGCTCAAGTCCGAATGCAGCACGTGCCGCAGCGCGTCCTCGCCCGACGTTTTGCCGACCAGGCAATACTCGGACGAATCGAGCGCGGCTTTCAGCGCCAATAAATTTTCCGGTCGATCGTCGACCATCAAGATGTCAACCCGGTCGTTCGCGGGGGCGATGCCTTCGTAGTCGTATATCCCTCGTTCGTTCATGCGATTCGTCCCTCAGATCCCTTCCGTAATCGCTCGTTCCTCATACAGCCTTATATAATCGGTGGGCCGCGTCCAGCTCCTCCCAATCGGTTCGTTGGAGCACCGCTTCCCTCATGCCCAGCGCCAGCGTGCCGCCCGGCGTCATGCTTTCGCGGAACAGCCGCAGCGCGCGGGCTTGCAGCTGCGCATTGAAATAAATCAAGACGTTCCGACACAAGATCAAGTGAAATTCGTTAAACGAATGATCCGTCGCCAAGTTATGTCTCGCGAAGACGATATGCTTCCGCAGCGACGGATCGAAGCAAGCGTCGTCTCCGTCCACGGCGTAATATTCGGAGAACGGCTGGCGGCCTTCCGCGCGCAAGTAATTGCTCGTATATTGCTTCATCCGGCCGACCGGATACGAGCCGAGGCGCGCCCGTTCGAGCAGCTCCTCGTTCATGTCGGTCGCATAGATCGTGCCGCGTCCTTCGAGGCCTTCCTCCCGCAGCATGATGGCCATCGAATACGCTTCTTCCCCCGTGGCGCAGCCCGCATGCCAGATTCGGAAGCTCGGCAGCCTCGCGAGCTGCGGCAGGACGCGGCGGCGCAGCTCGCGGAACACGTCCGGATCGCGGAACATCTCCGTCACGGGGATGCTGAAATCCTGGAGCAACCGATCCATCGCGTCCGCATCGCGCAGCACGAGCGACTGCAGCGCCGAGACCGTCCCGAGCCGCTCCGCTTCCATGCGATGCCTCGCCCGCCTCCGGATGGAGCCGAGCGCGTATTGGCGGAAGTCGTAGCCGTACACTCGATAGATGCCCTCGAGCAGCAGCTCGACCTCCACTTTCTCCACCGCGTCGACCGCCGATCCGGGGGTAGCGGCCCCGTCCCGGGCGATCATGCCGTCTCTCCGCCCGAGCCGTCCATCCATACGCGCAGCAGGGATAACAGCTTGTCCAGCTTGACGGGCTTGCTCAGGTAATCGTTCGCGCCGGCTTCGAGACACAGCTCGCGGTCTTGCTTCATCGCCTTCGCCGTCAGCGCGATGACGGGCAGCTTCTCGAATCGGGCGTCGGCGCGAATCGCCCGCGTCGCCTCGTAGCCGTCGATGCCCGGCATCATCATATCCATCAGCACGAGGTCGATGTCCGGTTCCTCGTTCAGCTTGGCCAGCGCGGCGCCGCCGTCTTCGGCGAACGTCACGCGATACCGCTGCTCCAACAGCGCTGCGGAGAGCGCATAGACGTTCCGGATATCGTCGTCGACGAGCAAAATCTTGCCGCGGCAGTTCTCGGCCCCGTCTTCCTCGACGGTCCCCGACGGGACGCGCGGCTCCGCCGAAGCCGTCGCGGCGGCGGCTTCCCGCCGCGCCGCCCGGTCCAGCCGCTTCATCGGGATCGTCGCCGTGAACGCGCTTCCGCTTCCTTCGACGCTCTCCAGACGGATCGCGCCTCCGAGAATCGTCGCCAGCTCCTTCGAGATCGACAGCCCGAGGCCCGTGCCGCCGTATTTGCGCGTCGTCTTGCCGTCCGCCTGCCGGAACGCTTCGAAGATGAGACCGTGCTTGTCGGCCGGAATGCCGATCCCCGTATCGCGCACTTGGAACGAGACGTTCACGGTCTTGGCGCCGTCCGACGTCTCCCCGGAGGACGCCTCTTCCGAGAAGACGCGGAGCGACACGGTGCCGGTCTCCGTAAATTTGAACGCGTTCGAGAGCAGATTGTTCACGATCTGCTGCAGCATTCTCGGATCCCCGACAAATTCGGCGTCGGCCAACGTCGGGTCCGTCCGCACGTCGAACGCGAGCCCTTTCTTCTCGGCCACGCCGCGGAACTGCCGCTCCGCGGCGTTCGCGAATTCATCCAGCGAGAACGATTCCATGGACGGCTCCATCTGACCGGCTTCGATCTTCGACAAGTCGAGCACGTCGTTGATCAACCCGAGCAGCTCGTTGCCCGAATACAGAATCGTCTGCGCGTACTCCCGCTGCTTCCCGGACAGCCTTCCCTCCGCGTCGTCCGCGAGCATCTGCGCCAAGATGAGCAAGCTGTTCATCGGCGTCCGCAGCTCGTGCGAGATGTTGGCGAGGAACTCCGACTTGAATTGCGAGCTCGCCTGCAGCTCTCCCGCTTGCTTCTCCAGCTCCACGCGGATCTGATCGAGCTCGAGGCTTCGCTGCTCGGAGTAGCGGAATTGCTCGGCGAGCTTCTCGTTCAACGAGCGCAGCTCCTCTTGCTGCTGCTGAAGCTCCTCCGACTGCGTCTGAAGCTCCTCGACGTACGTCTGAGATTCGGACAGCAGCGCTTGCACGCGCATGTTACTGGAGAGGGCGCGCAGCGAAACGCCGATCCCGCCGCTCGTCAGCTCGGTCAGGAATTCGCGGACGACGCGCTCGAGCGGCGCGAAGCCGCCGAGCTCCAGCACCGCGACGATGCGATCCTCGAAGCGGATCGGCAGCAGCGTGACGTACGCGGCGTCGCCCTCGCCGAGGCCGGAGACGACCTTCAGGTAGTGCGGCGGCGCCGCCCGCTCGATGACCGCTCCGTCGGCCGCGCATTGTCCGACGAGCCCCTGCCCTCGCTCGAAGACGCGCTCCCGCGCGGCCTCCGCGGGGTCGAGCGCGTATGCGGCGATGCGCGCGAACCGATCCGGCATGCCGTCCGGATCCGCAAAATAGAGCGCGCCCGCCACGGCGCCGGTCGTCGGCACGACGTGGGCCAAGAACCGTTCCCCGAACGCCTTGATCTCCCTAGCGCCTTGCGTGGCGTTCATAACGCCGGCGACGTTCGATTTGACCCAGTTTTGCTCCTCCAGCCATCGGCTGTTCGCCGCTTCTTGCCTCGTGTGCTCCTCGAGCGCATCCGCCATCCGGTTATACGCAGCCGCGATGACCCCCATCTCGTCGGAGGCGCTCGTCTTCATCCGCGGCAGCGCCGCCGCCGAATCGAGCGCTTGCACCTCGTTCATGACGTCGGAGATTTTGCGAATGCTGCGCACCGAACTGCGGACGACGCCGAGCGCCGTCACGCCGCACAGGATCAGCAGCATCGCCACGCCGCCCCACATGACGGCTTGTCCTTGGCGATGCTGCTCGCCCGTCGTCTCGACGCGGCTCATCATAAGCTCTTCTTGGTATTCGATGAATAACGTCAAGCTGGCTTGCAGCGCGGCGCCCTTCGGCTGGATGTCGGCGCGCAGCATCGCCTCCGCGGCCGACGTATCGCCCTCGGAAGCGAGCCGGATATACCGGTCGGTCATCGCCTCGTATTCCGTATATAGACGCGCGGTTTCTCCATAATGCTGCTTCCCCTGAGCCGTCTCGATCATCGGGGCGAGACGCTCGTTAATGGACCGCAACGACTCCCGCGCTCCATAGATCGTCCGCAGCGCCTCGTCCGGCTCCTCGTCCATGAGAAGATTCGTTAACCCTTCGTTCATGGCGCCGAGCGTAAATTGAACTTCATGAGTCAACTGTACCTTCGTATAAAGGTCGTGCCCGATTTCGTTCGTATTGCCGTTCATCTCCATCATAATGCTCGCGACCGCCCCTACGAACAGGGCGATAAAGATGAAGATCGATACGAAGCCCAAATAAATGCGCTGTCGAATATTCAACCGAAGTCCTCCAACACGTTCATATTTCGTCCCTTGCTTCCTTGATTACCATATCATATCTTTCGGACGGTCGGGAGTACGTTCACAGGTTGACTTGGAAGATCTTCGACGCCAGCTCCGAGCCGTTCGCGACGATCGCCGCGACGTGCTCTCCGGGGTAATGCTTGCGCGTCGTCATGTCGCGGAACGACTGGCGGAACGACATGGACGTCTCGCCCGGCGGAAACTCCCGCTCGGACAGCTTGAACAGCTTCCGCGAGCGGGAGCCGTTCGCCTTGACGTAGTCGATGGCGTATTCGACGCGCAGCTTCCGCGGCGCGGGTCCATCGACCGAGAGGACGAAGGACGCTTCGAAGACGCCCCCCGCGGCGACGCCCGTCGACGTCTCGAACCGCTCGACGCGCACGCCGCCCGCGTCGCCGACGCCGAACAGCGCGAGCGCCTCCGGGACGCACTTCTTCAGCAGCGTCCGGCAGGCGTGCTTCGCGATCCAATCCGTATGCGGATGCTCGCCCAGCCAGCTTCTCGCGATGTCGAGCGCCAGCGCCGGGTGATCCTTCGAGACGTCGTTCAGGTTGTTCGCCACGCTGCGGCGCACGTATTCCGACGGGTCGCGCTTCAGCGCCTCCAGTATCGGCACGATCGGCGACGGATCGCGCTTGAACGCCGCGAGCGCCATGCCCCACGGCAGGCGCGGCCGGCAGCCCTCGCTGGCGAGACGGCGCACGTGCTCGTCGTCGCTCTTCGCCCATTCGCGCATCGCCGCCAGCGTCCGTTCCCGGTACTTGACGAGGTACGGCCGCACCGCGAATTCGCTGCTCGAATACTTCGTCAGCCGGGCGAGCGCCGGAATCGACCGCTCCGGGTCGTCCAGTCCGTATACCTCGACGAAATCCGGGAACATCATATACGGGAACCCGCTGCCGCACCGTTCCGCCGCGTCCAAGACGACGTCCAGCGCGTCCTCGTAGGCCGCCGGCAGCCCGGGACGCAGCGCCTCCGCGCCGCGCCGCATCCGCTGCTTCAACGCAAGGGACTCCCAATCGGGGGCGAACACCCGTCCGAGGAACGCCTCGACGTCGAACGGCGGGTACGCCTCCGCCACCTTCGCGGCCATCCCTTCGAAAAATACCCGCGAATACATCTCCTTCAACGCATCCGCCATTCGCCGGACGCCTCCTCTACTCTTCGTACGCGCGTATACACTCCAGGAACGCGCCGCCGTATTTCGCGACCTTGTTTTCGCCGACGCCCTTGATGCCGAGCAGCGCCTCCTCGGTCCGCGGCAGCTTCGCGCACATCTCGCGCAGCGTCGCGTCGTGGAAAATCGTAAACGGCGGCACCTTCGCCTTGTCCGCGAGCGCCTTGCGCACGCGGCGCAGCTCGTCGAACAGATCGCCGCGCCCTTCGAACGACGCGTCGTCGCCCGACGCGGAGGCGGCGTCGACTTTCGTTATTTTCTGGAACACCCGCTCCTGCCCTTCGAGCACCGCGACGGCGCGATTCGTCAGCGCGACGGTCGGGTACTGCCCGTCCGACATGACAAGGTAGCCGTCCGCCACGAACACGTTCAGCAAGTTGACGAGATCTTTCTCTTTGTACTGCTTCAGCGCGCCGTACGTCGGCAGCCGGTCGAAGCCGAACTGGCGCACCTTCGCGTCGTTCGCGCCGCGCAGCACCTTCACGGTCAGGTTAATGCCGAACCGCTGCCGCATCCGAGCGACGCAAGAGAACGTCTTCTGCGCCTCCTCCGTCACGTCGACCGCCTCGCGGTCGTCCGTGCAGACGCCGCAACGTCCGCAGGCCGGGACGTCCTCGCCGCCGAAGTAGCGCACGATATGCCGCTGCAGGCAATCCGTCGTATGGCAGTAGTCGATCATCGCCTTCAGGTTGGAATATTCGATGCGCTTGCGCTCTTCGTCGAATTCGTTCTGCTCGATGAGAAACTTCTGCGTCACGATGTCCTGCGGCCCGTACAGCAGCACGCATTCGCTCGGTTCGCCGTCCCGGCCGGCGCGTCCCGCTTCCTGGTAGTATGACTCTATATTCTTAGGCAGGTTATAGTGAACGACGTACCGGACGTTCGACTTGTCGATGCCCATGCCGAACGCGTTCGTCGCGACCATCCATTTGAGATCGTCGTATTGGAACAACTCCTGATTCCGCTGCCGCTCCTCGTCCGACAAGCCCGCATGATATCGGCCGACCTTCAGGCCCAGCCGTTCGAGGAAGCGCTGCGTCTCCTCGACCTCCTTGCGCGTAGAGGCGTAGACGATGCCGGACTCGTTCTTCCGGCTCCGCACGTACCGCTCCAGATATTCCTTCTTGTTGACGCCTTTGACGACCGAGAAGGTGAGGTTGTCCCGCGAATAGCCCGTCGTCACCCGGAACGGATCGTTCATATGCAGATGCGTCACGATGTCCGCCTTGACGGCGTCGGTCGCCGTCGCGGTGAACGCCGCCACGACCGGCCGCTTCCGGAGCCGGCCGACGAGCCGACCGACGTTCATGTAGCTCGGGCGGAAGTCGTGTCCCCACTGCGACACGCAATGCGCCTCGTCGACGGCGAGCAGCGGGATGGGCAGCTCTTCGAGCAGCGACAAGAACCGCTCCGACTCGAGCCGCTCCGGCGCGACGTAGACGAGCGTGTATTTGCCGGCCTTGATGTCCCGGAACCGCTCCCGCAGCTCCTCCGCGTTCAGCGTGCTGTTGATGAACGTCGTCGGGATGCCGATCTGCTGCAGCGTGTCGACCTGATCCTTCATCAGCGAGATGAGCGGCGACACGACGAGCGTCACGCCGGGCAGCATCGCCGCGGGAATTTGATAACAGACCGACTTCCCCGCGCCGGTCGGCATAACGCCGAGAACGTCCCGGCCCTGCAGGATGCTCGAAATCAGCTCTTCCTGCCCGCTCTTGAACGAGTCGTAGCCGAAATACTTTTTCAAAAATACTGTCGATTGCGTAGCGATCATAATGTCTCCTTATATAACAGATCCGGCTCGAGACGCGCGGCCTCGGCCCGATCCGCCGCTTGCGGTTGATTTCGTACGAAAGCCGTCTCTTTCCGTTCGTCCGACACCTTGCATTATACCGTCCGAACGTATGTGCCGTAAATCGTTTCCCCCGAATTTCCCGACGCGCGGAGCCGCGGATTGGGTTACTCACGGGGGCCGGTTTGCGTTATAATAACGTTTAACGAGGTGATGGTTGATGGAAGAGCAAGAGCTTTGTCCGAGATTCGAGCGCGGCATGCAAATCATCAGCAAGCGATGGTCCGGACTGATCGTCCATCGGCTGATGCAAGGACCGCAGCGCTTCTGCAACATCGAGTCGGGATTGCCCAGCTTAAGCGGCCGCGTGCTGTCCGAACGGTTGAAGGAGCTGGAGCAGGAGGGCATCGTGCATCGGGCCGTGTATCCGGAGACGCCGGTGCGCATCGAATATTCGCTGACGCCGAAGGGACGAGCGCTCGAGCCCATCTTCCGCGAAATCGAGAAGTGGGCCGGAGATTGGGTGGAAGAAGCGCCGGACGACTACGAGCCGTAGGCCTCGGCCAACCGGCGCGTCGCCGTCCGCATCGCTTCGCGCAGCTCGGCCGGTTCGAGCAGCTCCACGCCTTCTCCTCCGAGTCGAAGCAAGCATTCCACGGCGTATTCCATCGTCTCCAGATTCATCGCGACCGCGATCCGCTCCCCCGCCGGTTCCGCTTCCTCCACGCTCGCGTACCGCATCGCCTTCAGCCGTTCGTACGCCGGCCGCGTCAACAGCAGCCGCGCCGCATATTTCGGCAGCCGCTCCCGGAACGTCCGAATCGAAGACGTCCAATACGTCTCCAGATCGAAGTCCGGCGGACGCTCGAACGTCTCCCCCGTCTCCCGCAGCGACTCCACCCGCGACACCCGATACGTTCTCAGCGCTCCGCCCGTCGATCCGACGACGTACCATGCGTTCCCCTTCGCCACGAGCCCGTACGGCAGCAGCTCCCGTTCCGCGTCGTCCCGGCCGTACCGAATGCGCAGCGCCCATCCGTTCCACACGGCGTCGTACAACGCCGGCAGATGCGGCAGCGACTCGAACGATTCGCGCCAGCCCGCGCCGTCGATATGAATCCGCTCCCGCACCGTCGACGCGTTCGATCCGTTCCCGGCGCTCGCCGCGTGCAGCAGCCGGTCCCACGTCTCCCGAAATTCCCGCTCCCGTCCGAGCTCCGCGAACAGCCGCGCCGAGCCCGACTGCGACAAGAGCAGCCGCTCGACGTCGTCCCGCTTCAGCCCGTTGAACCGCGCGCGGAATCCTTCCGCAAGCCGCCATCCGCCGCCGTAGCCGCGTTCCGCGTACACCGGCACGCCCGAGCCCGCGAGCGCTTCGAGATCCCGCGTCACCGTCCGGGTCGACACCTCAAGCTTCGCCGCCAACTCCCGCACCGTCAGCGTTGCCCCCTGCTGCAGCGCGAACAAGATCGACAGCATACGATCCGCTCTCATGACGCGCCACCCTTTCGTTTTCTTTTTATTGTACCACAGGAATAAGACAGAGGTTGACATATTCGTGGCGGTATTCTATCGATCGTAGGATCCATCATAAGAACGAAGGAGTCGATTCGGAAAATGACAACCCGACCGCTGCAAGGACGCGTCGCCGTCGTCGCGGGCGCGACGAGAGGCGCCGGACGCGGCATCGCGATCAAGCTGGGAGAGGCGGGCGCAACCGTCTATGTTACGGGACGTTCGTCCAGGGAAGGAAGCTCCGACGTCGGACGGTCGGAGACGATCGAGGAGACGGCGGAGCTCGTCGCCGCCGCGGGCGGCGTCGGCATCGCGGTCCGGACGGACCACACCGCGCCGGAGCAGGTGGAGGCGCTGTTCCGGCGCGTGGAGAAAGAGCAGGAGGGACGGCTCGACCTGCTCGTGAACGATGTGTGGGGATGCGAGCAGTATATCGACTTCGAGCGCAAGTTTTGGGAGCAGCCGCTGTCGAACGCGCTGATCATGCAGGAGCGCGCCGTTCGCTCGCATCTGATTACGAGCTATTACGGCGTGCCGCTCATGGTCGCGCGCCGAAGCGGTCTCGTCATCGAAATCACGGACGGCGTCGACTACTCGGTCCGCGAAGGGGCCGGCGTCGGGTACAGCGTGGCGAAGGTCGGGAACATCCACTTGGCTGCGGCGCTCGCCTCGGAATTGAAGCCGTACGGCGTAACGGCGATCTCGCTGACGCCCGGCTTCCTTCGCTCCGAGCAGATGCTCGACCACTTCGGCGTGACGGCCGAGACGTGGCGCGACGCGCCGGACCCGCACTTCCGGGTCGTCTCCGAGACGCCGGCGTACATCGGCGCCGCCGTCGTCGCGCTCGCGAGCGATCCCGCCTTGTTCGAGAAGACGGGACAGGCGTTCAGCACGTGGCGCTGCGCCGACGAATACGGCATCCGCGACGCGGACGGCTCCCAGCCGCATTGGGGAAACTACTACGCTAGCATTCGTGATAATACGAAATAAGACCCTTCAACCAACTTAGGTCGACCGCCTCGCCCGTATCCGCCTGCATCGCCCGGCGAAGCTCCTCGGCTTCGCCGGGCGGACGGCGGCCCTCCCGCTTGCCCAGCCAATCGTGGTAGTACAGCAGCCGCTCGTACTGCCCGATGTGCTTCTCCTTAAGATGGTCGTCGATCGCGGCCGTCACTTCCTCCACCATCCGAAGCCAGAAGCCGAACCGGTCCTCCGAGAGACGCATCATCGGCTTCAACTCGATCTGAAGCCCCGTATCGTATTCGTCGGTGCTCCGTCCGAACGCGTGCCCGACGCCGTTGCGCATCTTCCGCAGCTCGTTCAGCTCCTTCGTGTATTCCTTCAGCTTCGCCGGCGCCGTTCCGAACAGCCGCTCGTAATGCTGAATGCGGGTATTCCAATCCCCCTTGGTGAAATGCACCGCATACTCCGAATAATTGTACCCGGGACGCGACTTGAGCAGCGTCACGCCGTCGATGGCGCCCGGCGCCCCGATGATGAGCCCCGGATTCGATTCGATCGCGAGGGCGCTGATATTCCGAAGATAAATTTCCATATACGAGTTCACGGCGACCGACGCGGATAAGCGGACCCAGTTGTTGAAGTCCTTGAAATCCTTTTCCCAACGTTCCAACGTCGGCGCGATTCGCTTCTGATGCTTGCGCGGCACGGTAAACACCGTCGTCGGGCGGAGACGCTTGTCCGCCTTCTTCACGATGTCCGTCGTTCGCTTCGCCGCGAGCATGTGCGACCAATACAAGCTGTTGATTTCGCTGTGATGCTTCGTGAACAACCGATGCGAAAACGTGCTGCCCGGAGCGCTTTGCCATCTGGAGAACATAACCGAATCCTCTTATCCCAGTTAGAAGTGTGTTTTCCAGTATGCCCTGGATTCGTCCGCGTTATTTCCGGCAAGTCGGGCGGACAAGCGGAATATATATGAATGAGAAAGGAGGGAGAAGCATGGAACGCAACTTTACCTTCTATGTGCTGTTGGTCGCGATCGGCGGCGTGTTCGCGTTTTTGCCGCGCAGCGCGTTCGGCTTGTTCGAGCTGTTTTTCGGTTCCGGGGCGGGATTGTTCGTATCGTTCCTCGACTACGGCGTCGGACTGCTCGGCGTCGGCCTCATCGGCTACGTGCTTTACAAGCTCCTGAAGAAGCGCGCTTAAGGGCTCTGCCATATCTTTTTTCCGAATCCGCATGTCGCAACGTACATAAATATGTTACACTCGAATGTAATATGCCACTTTTTTTCGAAGACAAGGACGGAGGAGAGATATAAGCATGGCTAAAGCTAAGATGCGCTCGGACATGATCAAGCGCGGGTTCGACCGTGCGCCGCATAGAAGCTTGCTTCGGGCGGCAGGCGTGAAGGAAGAAGATTTCGACAAACCGTTCATCGCGGTGTGCAATTCATATATCGACATCGTCCCGGGACACGTCCATCTGCAAGAATTCGGCAAGATCGTGAAGGACGCGATTCGCGAAGCGGGCGGCGTTCCGTTCGAATTCAACACGATCGGCGTCGACGACGGCATCGCGATGGGCCATATCGGCATGCGGTACTCGCTGCCGTCCCGCGAAATCATCGCCGATTCGCTCGAGACGGTTGTCTCGGCGCACTGGTTCGACGGCATGGTTTGTATCCCGAACTGCGATAAGATCACGCCCGGAATGATGATGGGCGCGCTTCGCGTCAACATCCCGACCGTATTCGTCTCCGGCGGCCCGATGAAGGCCGGCAAGACGTCCGACGGCCGCTCGATCTCGCTGTCGTCCGTCTTCGAAGGCGTCGGCGCTTATCAAGCGGGCAAGATCGACGAGAAGAGCCTTACCGAGCTCGAGCAATACGGCTGCCCGACGTGCGGCTCCTGCTCCGGCATGTTCACGGCGAACTCCATGAACTGCCTCGCGGAAGCGCTGGGCCTCGCGCTCCCGGGCAACGGCACGATCCTTGCGGTCGCGCCGGAGCGTCGCGAGTTCGTGCGAAAATCCGCCGCGCAGCTTATGGAACTCATTAAGATGGACCTCAAGCCGCGCGACATCGTGACGATCGAGACGATCGACAACGCGTTCGCGCTCGACATGGCGCTCGGCGGCTCCACGAACACCGTCTTGCACACGCTCGCGCTCGCGCAAGAAGCCGGCTTCGACTACCCGATCGAACGCATCAACGAAGTCGCCGAGCGCGTGCCGCATCTGGCGAAGATCGCTCCTGCGTCCGACTGGCACATCGAAGACGTGCATTTGGCCGGCGGCGTCAGCGCCGTGCTGAACGAGCTGCTGAAGAAAGAAGGCGCGCTGCATCCGGATCAGATGACGGTCACGGGGAAGACGCTCCGCGAGAGCGTCGCAGGCTGCGACATCCTGAATAAGGAAGTCATTCGCCCGATCGACAACCCGCACAGCGAGCGCGGCGGCCTCGCCGTCTTGTTCGGCAACCTGGCTCCGGAAGGCGCGATCATCAAGGTCGGCGCGGTCGACAAGTCCGTCGGCGGCTACCATCGCGGCCCGGCCATCTGCTTCGACTCGCAGGAAGACGCGCTTGCCGGCATCGCGAACGGCAAGGTGAAGGAAGGCCATGTCGTCGTTATCCGCTACGAAGGTCCGAAGGGCGGCCCCGGCATGCCGGAGATGCTCGCTCCGACGTCGCAGATCGTCGGCATGGGTCTCGGCGCCAAGGTCGGCCTCATCACCGACGGCCGCTTCTCGGGCGCGTCCCGCGGCATCTCGATCGGCCACATCTCGCCGGAAGCGGCGGAGGGCGGTCCGATCGCGTTCGTCCACGACGGCGACATGATCGAGCTCGACCTGAACAACCGTTCGATCAAGCTCGAAGTAAGCGACGAAGAGCTCGAAGCTCGCCGCCAGTCCGAATGGAAGGAATTCGAGCCGAAAGTGCGCACAGGCTACCTGGCGCGCTACTCCAAGCTCGTCACCAACGCTTCCATGGGCGGCGTTATGAAAATCTAATTACTATGCTCTCTGAACCGTCGACGGCTTCGCGCCTCGGCGGTTCTTTCTTTTTCGATCGCGTCTTACCGGTTCTCTTATTCACGATTCGGTCTCCACCGGCCTCGATCTCACCGTTTCCCACCGCTTCAGCAGCGCCGGACCCCACTCCTCTCCGTGCCGTCTTTATAAGCTGTTTCCTTCTGCACAGGCGCGCGCCGTCCCGTTGCTTCCCGGTCTGTTCTCTCCTGCGTTCCTTTTTAAATTGATGACTCCAACTCAGGTACAAGCTCACTCTTTCTCGTTCCACGTTGGCCTAGCGCTATACTCTCCCCATGCTTCTTTCTAAGTTGATTCCTCCAACTCAGGTACATGCATACTCCTTCCTCGTTACTCCATGTACCTAGCACTATACTCTCCCCATGCTTCTTTCTAAGTTGAATTCCTCCAACTCAGGTACATGCATACCTCTTCCTCGTTCCTCCATGTTCTAGCACTATACTCTCCCCATGCTTCTTTCTAAGTTGATTCCTCCAACTCAGGTACATGCATACTTCTTCCTCGTTCCTCCATGTACTAGCGCTATACTCTCCCCTTGCTTCTTTCTAAGTTGATTCCTCCTGTTCAGGACCCAAACCATTACCTCAAATTACATTTATAGGAATTTTAAATCCCTGACTAAAGGAAATTACCATAGAAAAGACTGCGGACACACTACCTCCCCCATACCTCGACCGGAACCATCCGATCCTGAGCAGAGGAAATCACCTTAGAAAAGAGCGCCGACACACTACCTCCCCCCATACCTCAACCGGAACCATCCGATCCTGAACAGAGGAAATCACCTCAGAAAAGAGCCTCGTCCCCTCTAACCTCCCCCACACCTCAACCGGAAACATCCGATCCTGAGCAGAGGAAATCACTTTAGAAAAGAGCGCGGACCCACTACCTCCCCCACACCTCAACCGGAAACATCCGATCCTGAGCAGAGGAAATCACTTTAGAAAAGAGCGCGGACCCACTACCTCCCCCACACCTCAACCGGAAACATCCGATCCTGAGCAGAGGAAATCACTTTAGAAAAGAGCGCGGACCCACTACCTCCCCCACACCTCAACCGAAACCATCTAATCCTGAGCAGAGGAAATCACCTTAGAAAAGAGCGCCGACACACTACCTCCCCCTATACCTCAACCGGAACCATCCGATCCTGAGCAGAGGAAATCACCTTAGAAAAGACCGCCGACACACTACCTCCCCCATACCTCAACCGGAAACATCCGATCCTGAGCAGAGGAAATCACCTTAGAAAAGACCGCGGACCCACTACCTCCCCCATACCTCAACCGGAACCATCCGATCCTGAGCAGAGGAAATCACCTTAGAAAAGACCGCCGACACACTACCTCCCCCAACAACACGACAAAAGAGAAATCACCTTAGAAAACGGCACAGTCTCTCTACAGCAACAAAAAGAGGCTGCCGCGACCGCGACAGCCTTGGTTCATATATCGCTTACCCCTCTACCGAAACCTCATCCCGCCAACGATGCGCCGGCTCCCAGCCGAGCAGCCGCTTCGCCTTGGAGCTGTCGAGCAGCGTCTCGTACCCTTCGAGCGGCGCGCGGATATCCGTTACTTTCGGGTAACGCGCGGCGAGCAGCTCCCGCGTCTTAACGTCCATGCTCGTCTCGTCGTTCGCCAAGTTCAAGGCCACGGCGCCGAGCCCTTCGGCTTCGACGGCGAGCCGGCAGGCGACGGCCGCGTCTCGCGCGTCGATGTAACTCCACAGGATGACGTCCCGCTCTTCCGGCCGATGGATGAAGCTCGGGAAGTTCGCGTACATCACAGGCGTAATGACGTTGCCGAAGCGGAAGGAGACGACCTGCATCCCCGTCCGGCGCCAGAACATATCGGCGGTTTGCTCGTTCACGATTTTGGACAAGCCGTAGCTGTCCTCCGGCTGCTGCGGATGCGCCTCGTCGATCGGTACGTACAGCGGCTCGCGCCGTTTCAACGGAAATACGAGCCCGTAAGACGACTCCGACGAGGCGAGGACCGCTTTGCGGATACCGAGTCCCGCCGCCGCCTCGAGCACGTTGTACGTCGTCATGACGTTGTTGCGGAACGTGCGCTCGTTCGAATGCGTATACGCCTGCGGGATCGCCGCCAGATGCACGACCGCGTCCGCGCCCTGCAGCGCGCCGTACACTTCCCCTAAGTTTTCCAAGTCGACGACGACGGTCCGCACGCCCGGCTCCTCCGACCGACGAACGTCCGCATTGACGACATCGTATCCTTGCTGCAGAAACTCCTTGACGACCCAGACGCCGAGCAGTCCGCTGCCCCCGGTAACGACGACGCGCTTCTTCATGTCAGCCTCTCCTCTCGCTTAATACGGTCCGCGAATCGCCGGACGCACCGAAGCCTCGTAGAACGCGCGAAGCCGCTCCCGCTCCTGCGGCGTAAAGCCCGGCGCTTCGAGCGCGGACAAGTTTTGCTGCACCTGCCGCGTATCTTTGAAGCCCGGGATGACGCAGCTGATGTCGCCGTTTTCCAAAATCCAACGCAGCGCCGCGCTGGCCATCGATCCGCGCCCTTCCCCGATCCACGCGAGCTCGCGCGCGAGCGCCACGCCCTTCTCGAACGGAAGCCCCGCGAACGTCTCGCCGACGTTGAAGCTGTCGCCGTTCCGGTTGAAGCTGCGATGGTCGTCCGCCGCGAACGTCGAGCTCTCGGTAAACTTGCCGGTAAGCAAGCCGCTCGCCAGAGGCAGACGAACCAAGATGCCCACGCCCTGCGCCTTCGCCTGCGGGAACAGCTCCTCCTCAGGCTTCTGCCGGAACAGGTTATAGATGACCTGCAGCGCCTTCACGCCCGGATATTGCAAGCAGAGCAGGCCTTCTTCCACGCTCTCCACGCTGACGCCGTACTCCCGTACCTTGCCTTCCGCCTTCAATCGATCCAGCGCCTCGAACACGGAACCGTCGCGAAGCACGTCGATCGGCGGGCAATGCACCTGATACAAGTCGATGCGCTCCCGCTCCAGCCGCTTCAGGCTCGCTTCGCAGAACGCGCGGACGGACGCCTCCGAATACGTGTCCGCATCGTGGATATCGCCAGATCGGCAAAACTTCGTCGCGATCAGAACGCGGTCTTCCTTGCCCTTCGTCGCCTGCGCCAGCAGCCGCTCGCTGTGGCCGTCGCCGTACACGTCCGCCGTATCGAAGAAGTTGACGCCGGCTTCCATCGCCGCCTCCAGCGCGCGAAGCGACTCCTCGTCGCTCACGCTGCCCCAAGAGCCGCCGATCGCCCATGTGCCGAAGCTCATCTCGCTCACATGCATGTCCGTGTTTCCGAGTTGCCGATAGTTCATCGGGACTTCACGCTCCTTTTCTACCCTTACTATAACTCATTCCCACAGAACGCGAAAACGCGCCGCCGGAACGAATCCCGTCGGCACGCGAATCGCGGGCGAAGCGGTTAGCCCTTGACGGCGCCCTGCGTCAGACCTGCGATGAACTGCTTGCTGAAGGCGATCGCCGCGGCGAGCAGCGGCAGCGTCGCGAGGAACGTCCCCGCCATAATCATCGCATTGTCGCGATAATACACGCGGTTCAGGTTGCGCAGCGCGATCTGAATCGTCTGGATCTCCGCATCCTTCAGCACGACCGACGGCCAGAGGAAGTCGTTCCACACGCCCATGAACGTCAAGATGCCGAGGGACGCGAGCGCCGGCCGGATCGTCGGCAGCGCGATGCGCGAATACGTCTGGAAGTTCGTGCAGCCGTCCATGCGTGCCGATTCGATCAATTCGTTATGCACCGTCGAATCGATATACTGCTTCAGCCAGAAGATGCCGAACGCGCCGACGAGACCGGGAACGATGACCGCCTTCAGATCGTTGATCCAGCCGAGGTTCGACATGATGATGTACGTCGGCACGAGCCCGAGCTGCCCGGGAATCATCAGCGTCGCGACGATGAACCCGAACAACCAGGAACTCCCTCTAAACTTCAGCTTGGAAAAGGCGAACGCGGCGAGCGAACCGAAGAACAGCGTGGACGCCGTCACGAGCGACGCGACCATGATCGTGTTCCAGAGCGCCAGGAAAAACGGGATTTCGTTGAACACCTTCGTAATGTTCTCGATATACAAGCCGCCCGGCGCGAGCGCCGGCGGAAACCGGTTCGTGTCGGCGGTCGTGCGCGATCCGATGACGAACATCCAATAGAAGGGGAAGATCGACAACAGGAAAAAGATGGTGATCGACACGTATAACGCGATGCGTCCAATAGCTTTCATGAGCCTCTCCCCTCCTTAGTTGGCCGACTGAATCTTGCGCGTCAGATACATGTTGAAGAACGAGAACGCGATGATGATGAGGAACATGAGCCATGCGATCGCGGAGGCGTAGCCGAACGAATTTTTCGTGAAGGCGGTGTCGTACAGGTACAGCACCATCGTCAGCACTTGTCCCTGCGAGCCGCCCTGCGCCCCTTGATACAAGAGCGGTTCGACGAATAGCTGCATGCCCCCGATCGTCGACATGACGACGGTGAACAAGATCATCGGGCGAATCATCGGAATCGTAATGTGGAAAAATTGCTGCGTCTTCGACGCGCCGTCGATCGTCGCGGCTTCGTACAAGTCGCCGGGAATCGACTGCAGCGCCGCCAAATAAATGATTGCGTTATATCCAGTCCAACGCCACATGACCATGATCGACAAGACGAGCTGCGCGCCGTAGTACGATGCGCCCCAGTCGGTATTTTCCAGGCCGAACAACGAATTCAAGGCGTAGTTCAACAGCCCGTAGTTGTACCCGAAGATGCTCGTGAAGACGATCGCGACCGCGACGAGCGAGGTGACGTTCGGAACGAATAAGCCCACTCGGAAAAACTGCTTGAACTTCAAGACGTTCGAGTTCAAGATGTTCGCGATGACGAGCGCGAAGAACAATTGCGGCACGGTCGACAGGATCCAGATGCTGAAGGTGTTGCCGACGGACTTCCAGAAGCGAGGGTCGTCCGTAATCAACCATACGTAGTTTTGAAGCCCGATAAACTCTTTGTCGCCGAGGATGTTCCAAGAGAAGAAGGAGATATACCCGGACCACAGCACCGGAAATACCGTGAATACACCGAAGATGAGGAAAAACGGCGAGATGTACAAATACCCGGACAGATGGTCTTTGAAGCTCTGCGTTCTCCACGGTTTCCGCCGCTCTACGGTCGATGAGGCCAGGGTGGCGTCGGTTTTCAAGGACATCGTCAATGCCTCCTTGTCAGATTCGTCGTCGGAATGGACTCGAACCGACCTCCCCTGAGGTCGGTCGGCTCAAGACCGGAAACCGGTGCGCTAGACCGCGATTATTGTCTCAAGTCGCGCTCGATTTGCTCCATGGCCGTCTTCCAAGCTTCGTCCGGATTCGTGCCGTTCTTCTCGACTTCGCCGATCGCGTTCGTGAGCGGCGTGTCGACGATGATATATTTCGGTCCGTAGTAGACCGGCGTTACTTTCTTCGCGGCGTCGGAGAAAATCTTGCCTACCGGCGCGCCGCTGAAGAAGTCGTCCGTGAAGTCCAGAATCGCCGGGTCGTCGTAGATGCTAGGCGTCGAAGGGAAGTTGCCGTTGCTCTTGAACATCGCGAGCTGGCCTTCCGGCGACAGAATCGTCTTGATGAGATCGAACGCTTCTTGCGGATGCTTGCTTTCCTTCGGAATCGTGAGGAACGAACCGCCCCAGTTGCCGCTGCCTTCCGGCATCGCCGCCGCGTCCCATTTGCCCGCGGAATCCGGCGCGTTCGACTTCATGAAGCCCATCATCCAAGCCGGCGCCATCTGTACCGCGAAGTCGCCGTTGTTCATGCCTGCGCCCCACTCCGGAGACCATTGCGCGATCTTCGCCGTCATGCCTTCTTGCGCCAAGCTCGTCGCGAGCGAGTACGCGCGCTTCACGGCCGGGTTGCTGTCGACGATTAGCTTGCCTTGGTCGTCGAAGTAGTGCTCCGTCGCTTGACCGACGACGACGTCGAATACGGAGTTCGCCGCGTCGACCATCGGCTTGCCGGTTTTCGCTTTGATCGTTCTTCCGACTTCTACGAAATCTTCCCACGTCGAGAACAGCTTCGACACTTCGTCGCGGTTCGTCGGGAGACCCGCTTGCTCGAACAAGTCCGTGCGGTACATCGCGACCATCGGGCCGACGTCCGTCGGGATGCCGTAGATGAAGCTGCCGTCTTGGCTGGAAGCCTGCACCTTTTTCCACTCGAGGTAGTCGCCCATGATATCGTTCGCGCCGAAGTCCGCGAGGTTGTGGAACTTGCTCTCGTCGGCCTTGAACTGGTCGATGTAGCCGATCTCGACGAGCGCGATGTCCGGCGCGCCGCTGCCCGCCGCAAGCGCCGTCACGAGACCGTTATGGTGGTCGGCGTACTCTTGCTGCTGGATATTCAGCTTAATGTTGTGCGCCTTCGCGTACTCTTCCATGTACGGCTCCATGCCCGTACCGGTGAACAACCATACGTTCAGCTCGATCGGTTCGCCGCCGGAGCCGCCGCCCGAGGATGCCGTATCCGTGCCGCCGGAGGAACCCGACGTATTCGTACCGCCGCCGCCCGAGCCGGACGAGCACGCGGCCATCGTAACGACCGTGGTCAAAGACAAAAGAAGAATAGCCCAACGTTTCATTCTCAAATCCCCCTGTGTCATATGGTTAGACCGTTTCGCCAGGTCCGCTTGTAAGCGGTTGCGTTGGCCTTGACTTAAAGATACGGGAAAGGAGTCGAGAAACCCATGGGGCCATTCTTCTTTTTCTTGTCGGATTTTCAGATGTTCGCTTTCGTACGATAATCGTAGGGGCTCATGCCCTCGAGCGTCTTGAACATGCGGCTGAAGTGGGCTTGATCCGCGTACCCGACCTGCTCGCAGATCGCGTAAATTTTCAAATTCGTCTCGCGGAGCAGCTGCTTCGCCTTCGTCATGCGCGCCTTCGTCAGATGATGCGTGAACGTCGAGCCCGTCTGGGACTTAAACAAGCTGCTTAAATAATTCGGGCTCACGTAGAGCGACTCCGCGATCGAGGTCAACGTCAGATCCTCGGCGTAACGGTCCTGGATGAGCTCGAGCGCGCTCCGTACGATCCGATGCACCTGCTCCTCGGGCGGAGGCGACGGCTCGGGTTCGGGCTCGAATTCGGGCTCCTGCGGCGCGCCTAACGTCTTTAAGCTCGCAAGATACAGCGCCTTAATGTCTTGCAGCTGCGCGGAGACGCCGCCGAACGAGCCGACGACGTCGAGCTTGACGACGCGCTTCGCGACGTCCGGCACCGTGTCCGCCAGCGCTTCGAGCGCCGCGTCCTCGATCAAGGGCTCCCCGTCCTTGCCGGACACGAACAGCACGGCCGTCACCGCTTGATCCGAGACGACGACGACGGGAGCGCCGAACGGCGCGAAGACGTCCTCGATCACGTTCTTCAGCGAGAACCGCGCCGTCCGCTCCCGGTCGCCTTCCGCCGAGACGGAGAACGACAACAACGCGAAGCGATCGAACGGAGGGAATAACGATTCGTCGTAATACGGCAGCGGCAGCTCGTAGAACAAGTCTTGCACCCGCTTCTCGAGCAGGCTTCTCGAACGGAGCTTGTCGACGACCTTGGACGCGTTCCGCCGCCCGAGCTCCTCCTCCACTTGCGCGATGACGCGCCGCAGATGATCGATCGAGACGGGCTTGAGCAAATACTCCTTGACGTTATAGCGTATCGCTTCCTGCGCGTATTGGAAGTCGGCGTATCCGGTCAGCATGACGACGATCGTCTCCGGCCAGCGCTCCTGTATCGTATGGGACAGCTCCAGACCGTTCACCGCCGGCATGCGAATGTCGGTGACGACGAGATCGTACGCCTCCGCTTCGAGCATGTGAATCGCGTCCTCGCCGTCCTCGGCTTCGAAGATCGAGTGGCTCGGCTCCAGGTGCGCGATCATTCGCGCCATCGAGGTGCGGACGAGCGGTTCGTCGTCGACGAGCATGATTTTCATTTCGTCATCCTTACTCCCTTCTCCCATGGCTCCAGCCTCAGCTGCTTCTGGATCAGCGACATCGCCTCGTTCCACGCTTCGTCCGGCGTCGATCTCTGCTCCTCCACCGCGTCCAGCGCCGCCTCCATGATTTGCGTCACGACGTGCTGCTTGGAGCCTTCGTACATCGGGCGCACCTCCTTCGCGATGTCCGAGAAGATGCGACCGACCGGCGCGTCCTTGAAGAACGGGTCCGTCTTGTTTCGGATCGCCGGATCTTCGTAGATGCCCGGCGTGGACGGGAAGTTGTTCAGCGTCTTGTATAGCGTCAGCTGCTGCCGCGGGTCCGTCAGCCAGCGGATGAACGCGAACGCTTCCTCCTTGTGCAGGCTCATCTTCGGAATCGTCAGGTACGAGCCGCCCCAATTCCCGCTGCCTTCGGGCAAGTACGTAATATCCCAGGCGCCCTCCGCGCCGGGCGCGTTCGTCTTGATGTCGTTGAGCATCCACGACGGGGACAGGATCGTCGCGAACTCTCCTCCGGCGATCCCGCGCGCCCACTCCGGCGACCACGTCGTCTCGTACGCGGACAGCCCGAGCTCGGAAGCGCGCACGGCGACGTTCCAGGCCTCCTTCACGGCGGGGTTCGTCTCGATGATGAGCTCGCCGGTGTCCGGATCGAAGTATTGGACGTCCGCTTGGAACAACACCATGCGGTATAACGTCCGAATCTGATCGATCATCGGCTTTCCGGTCTTCTCCTTAATGCGCTTGCCGACTTCGAGGAAGTCCTCCCACGTGGACATCGCCTCGGCCAACCGCTCCCGCTCCGTCGGGAGGCCCGCCGCCTCGTACAGCTTCGGATTGTAGACGACGGCGACGGGGCCGATGTCGGTCGGCAGGCCGTACACGAACGAGCCGTCGGCGTTCGTCGCCTGCTTCCACTTCCAGCTCAAATATTCGCCCGCGATATCGAAGGCGCCGAGCGGCCCGAGATTTTCGAAGTAATCCGGGAATTTCTTGAACCGCTCCATGAAGCTGACCTCGATCAAGCTGACGTCGGGCGCTCCGTACCCGCTGGCGAACGCCGTCTGGAGATTATTATGCACATCCTCGTACGTGGAATGGATCAGATTGATGTTCACGTTCGGGTGTTGTTCCTCGTACTGCTCGACCAACGACTCGAGGCCGGTGGAGCCGTACAGCCACATGTTCAGTTCGAGGGTCTCCTCCGACTGCCGGTTCTCGGGCAGCTCGGAGACGTTAATGCGCGGCTGCAGCGACACGCAGCCCGCCAGAGCCGCGCACGTCAGCAGCGCGCCGATCCCATGCAAGCTACGACGGCGAATCGTTCGCATCTTCCGCTCCTCCTTCTCTCGGCAGCTCGCTTAAAGCCGGGACGACGATGTCGACGCGCAGGCCGCCCAGCTCGCCCGCGCTAAGCTTCAGCCCGTAGTCCGTGCCGTACGTGAGGCCGATCCGATGCCGCAGGTTGGACAGGCCGATGCCGCTGTGCATCAGCTCGTTCGCTTCCAGCCGAGCATTCTGGGACATGACCTCTTCGATCGTCTCCGGCGACATGCCGATGCCGTTGTCCTCGACCGTGAAGCGCAGCTGCGTCCCTTCCCGGAAGCCCCGGATCCGGATCATCCACGGACGTCCCTTGACCTGTTCGAGACCGTGCGTGATCGCGTTTTCGACGAGCGGCTGAAGCAGCATCTTCATCACGCGTTCCTTCAGAATGGACGGATCGACGTCCACCTCCGTCTGCAGCTTGTCGCCGTATCTCGCGCGCGAGATCATGATGAATCGGTTCAGCTGGGCGACGTCGTCCTCGACGGAGACGAGATCGGACCCCGGCTGGATACTGTACCGGAGCAGGTCGCTCAGCTGCAGCACCATGTCGGCGATCTTGAACTGCCCTTCGTTCATGAGCGTCCAGTATATCGTATTTAACGAGTTATATAGAAAATGGGGCCGGAACTGCGCCTTCAACGCGACGATCTGGGCTTGCTTCTCGCTGATCTGCTTCTCGGACAAGTCCTTGATCGTCTGATCGAGCCGCCCGATCATCTGGTTATAGCTGTCGTACAGCATCGCGGTTTCCCGATTGCCGCTGACGCGGCCGAAGGGACGGACGAACCCTTTCTCCAGGCGCGTCAGCCGCTTCGCGAGAATCGCGATCGGCCGCGCGAGCGTCCAGGCGAAGATCGAGGTGAACAGGAACGCCGCAAGCAGCCCCGCGGCCCCGATGACCGTAATGCTGCGTTGAATGCTGCGCAGGTCGGCGACCGCTTCGTCCGCGCCGATGAACGCCGCCACGCGCCACCCGCTGTACTCGGAATGCGCATGCGACACGTAGACGCTCTCGCCGTCCGACTCCCACTCGAACATGCTCTTCGGGTGGTCCTGCAGCTGACCGAGGAGCGACGGTTCCATCTTGACGCCGATTTCCGTCTCGTCCGAGGAATAGACGATCGTCCCGAACGCGTCGACGATGACGATCTTTCCCGACGTGCCGAGGTTGATCTCCCCGACGAGCCGCTCCAAGGAATCGACGGGCAGCACGATGAATAAGTTGCCGAGCTTCTCGAGCCGTTCCCAATCGTTGATTTGGCGCGCGCCGACGAAGACGGGGAATTCCCCGTACCGCCAAGCGGTAGAGGCGACCCAGATCATACGCCCTTTGTTCGGCGCGAGACGGTCGAACCACGGCAGCGCGTCGGCCATCTGCGCTTCCGTCTGTTGGAGCATGGAGATGATTGTATTAGAGGTATAGAAGTCGCCGGTCAGATTCGTCACGTGAAGCACGGAGTCGACCGCGATATACCGGATTTGCTGGCTCATGAACTGCGTGAGCTCCAGCTCGCTGATTTCCCCGGGCAAGCCGTTGTTGGCGCGGAGCAGGTAGTTTTGCAGCGTCGGACTGAACGCGATCAGCTGCGTCGCCTTATCGTATTCCTGCAGATTGACGTCGACCTTGCCGCTTAATTGGTTGACCGATTCGTTCAAGTAGATCGCCGTCTTCCCGAGCACGACCTCCGCCGAATTCCGGTAGGAGTAGTAGCCCGTCACCGACAAAACGATGAGCAAGATCGCGGAAAATCCGACGATCAGCTGTACGACGATCGGCACTCTTGCGTTCATGGGAACCCCTGCCTCTCGATGATTCCGCTTACATAGCGTCTCGAGACCTTATCATAGCAGGACGCGAAGATAAAAAAAAGACCGCCGGTCGGCGATCCTTGTGAATGAATAGGGATTAACGGTTGATATAGTCCATGATCAGTCCGGCGGTTTCCTCGATCGCCCGATTCGAGACGTCGATAATATGACAGCCGTAGTTTCGCATGACGTCGTTCGCGTAACGCAGCTCCGCCGCGACCCGGGCGGGATCGGCGTACAGCGCGCCGAACGGCAGCCCGACGACCTTCAGACGCTCCTGCCGGATCTTCGCGATCGCTTCGGCCTCCATCGTCAGCCCGATCAACCGGCCCGGCGGCACCCGGCGCAGCTCGTCGGGCAGCCGCGCCTCGGGCACGAGCGGCAAATTCGCCACCTTGTAGCCCTTATGCGCAAGGTAGATGCTGAGCGGCGTCTTGGACGTGCGGGAGACGCCGAGAATGACGATGTCCGCCGCGCGCATCGACTCCGGCTCCCGGCCGTCGTCGCACCGGACGGCGAACTCGATCGCTTCGACGCGTCTGAAATATTCGTCGTCGAGCACGTGCAGCAGGCCCGGCACCCGCTTCGGCGCGTCGTTGAACGTATCGACGTACGCCTGAATCATCGGCCCCATAATGTCCACCGTCCGCACGCCGAGCCGCAGCGATTCGGTCCGCATCGCCTCCCGCAGCTCCGGCTGCACGAGCGTGTACGCGACGAACCCGCGCGACGCCGCCGCCTCCGCCAGCAAGGCGACGATTTCGCCCTCCGTCCGGACGTTGCCGACCCGCTTGATCTTCGCCTGCTCCCGTTGGAATTGGCGGAACGTCGCGCGGGCGACCGCCTCCGCCGTCTCGCCGACGGAATCCGAGCAGACGTATACCCAGCCTTCGTTCTGTTCGTTCAACCGGACTCCCCCCGCTTATGTAGGTTACCGCTGCAAATTCGCCTTGGCGACGGCCCACTCGTGGATTTCATACGTGCGGGCGTTGTGCACGATATACGGATCGTTAACCGCCCACGCCTTGACCTCTTCCTCGGACTCCGCCTCGTACACGAGCATGCCGCCCCAGCCGTCCACGAACCGGCCGTATGCCGTCAATACGCCTTCGTTATACTTCCGCTCCAAGTAATCGAGATGCGCCTGTCGATGCTCCGCGCTCTTCTCCGCGTCCAGCATCGGCAAAAATACGACGTACAGCTTCTTCATAAGTCGAATCTCCCTTTCGTTATATAAGCTATTCTCGTTCCTAATTGGACTATACCTGAACCCGCCACGAAAAAAAAGACGAACCGCGGAACGCATCGCTTTGGCGGCGCGTTCCGCGGTTCGTTCGGCGGTTCGTTATCGTTAATGGACCGGATCGGTTTCGAACAGGAGCTCGTCGATCTTCACGTTCTCGTGCATCACGGACAAGTTAAGGGATTTGTACTCCTTCTCCTTGTCCAACTCGCGCATGAGCAGCGTCGCGACGATCTCGCGTTCCTCTTCCTCTACCGGATCGCGGAAGTCGATGAAGCCGGACAGCTGCCGATTCGCGATGTCGACCGTGGCGGTGCCGATCGGCAGTCCGCCGTGGCGCTGATTATAAATTTCGTACGTCAGCATGTCGCCGTCGTCTCTCGCGAGCGTCACGGTATAGTCGCTCTCGTCGTCCCTCATGGCGGCATCTTCTTCGTACGCGTCGTCGTCGGCCAAATCCTCGTGCGTCAGCTCGATGCGCTCCAGCTCCTCGCCGGCGTGCAGCACCCGGATATCGAACGTATCGATCTCGTCCTCGTCGAAATCCGACACGATGAGGTCGGTGACCGCTTCGATCTCGTCCTCGCCCGGAAGGAACATAAACCGGATTTCTCCGAAGCAGTCCGTTCCGTGCGTGCTGAACACCGCCTCGGCCAACCATTCCATCTCTTGATCGTACACGTGGTACTCTATTTTATTGCGGGTTTCGTTCACGACGACGAGCTCGTAATACGCGGCCTTCCGGCCGGCCGGCGTCCGCATCTCGATATGATCGAGATTGTCCGCGTCCTCGTCGCCTAGCGGCTCGTATTCGTCGGCGTCGAACCCTGCGACGTCTTCGTACGCGTCCTCGTCTTCCTCGGCGTCCGCCAGCAGGTCGTAATCCTCGGCGTCGTCCATCTCTTTCCAGCGCCCCGCCTCGTCGCGGCTCGTCGCGATGATATGATCGTAGGCGCTGTTCGTAACGACGACGTCGCAATCGACGGCGCGCACCGCGAGAATGAGGTCCTGGATGTAATTCCGGACGAACTGCACCACCTCGCGCTTGTCCGATTCGGTCATGGACGCTCGGTCGAGCTGCACGGCCCCGCCGATGCGATCGCGCTCGCGGTAGACGAGGGTCATATTGCCGGCGTACCGTCCGTTCAATAATATGTCGTGGATCTCTCCTCCCGACGTCTTCAGATCGGGCCTCAGCATGATCGTGGTCATGGCGCATTCCCTCCGGGATACAGGTATTGGCAGCGACTGCTTATGCAATCATTGTGTAGATTGTCCTGTTTGCGGCGACCCCATACGGAGATTTTCCAATTCCTCGTCCGTCAGCTCCCGGACCGCCCCGAGCGGCAGCTCCGGATCGAGCGACAGACTTCCCATCGACAATCGCTTAAGGTAGACGACCTTCTTGCCCACCGCTTCGAACATCCGCTTCACCTGATGGAATTTCCCTTCGGTGATCGTCAGCTCGATCCGCGACGTCGGCCCGCTCTCCAGTACGACCAGCTTCGCCGGAAGCGTGACGTAGCCGTCGTCGAGCGTCACCCCGCGGGCGAACGCCTCGCCGTCCTCGGACTTGACGACGCCCGCCACGTCCGCGTAATACGTCTTCGGCACGTGCTTCTTCGGCGACAGCAGCCGATGCGCCAGTTGGCCGTCGTTCGTCAGGAGCAGCAGCCCTTCCGTATCTTTGTCGAGGCGGCCGACCGGGAACGGCTCGAACGCCGCCTGTTCGGGAGACAGCAGGTCGACCACCGTGCGGTCGCGATTGTCCTCCGTCGCGGAGACGACGCCCGCCGGCTTGTGCAGCATCAGGTAGATGAACTCCCGATATCGGACGACGGCGCCGTCGAAGACGACTTCGTCCTTCGCCGGATCCACGGTCTCCCCGCTGTCCTTCGCCTTCCGTCCGTTGACCGCGATGCGGCCTTCCTTCGCGTATTTCCGGATTTCGCTTCTCGACCCGTATCCCAGATGGCTTAACATTTTATCCAGCCGCAGCTTCGTGCCCATAGCTTCCCGTTCCCTTCTTTTGTCACCGAACGGTCGATAGTGGTCCGTCCGCGAATATAGTATAATGGTTTCTAAATAACTCTCAAATTTGAAGAGGTGACCTTAATGAGCAAGAAAGCATCCGCTTCCCGAGGGGGCGGACCGAAACAGAAGAACGTATCCCGCAAGCTGATTTTGTACTTTACGGTGTTCGCCGTCTTGATCGTCGCGCTCGTCGTCGTCAATCAGCAAGCGAACAAGGCGAGCAGCGACAACGTGTACGGCATCCCGACGTCGCAGCTGTCGCCGCAGACGGTCGATCTGCTGGACGATCCGAATTACCAGAACATCATCCTGCCGGACGAGCTGGATCGGAAAATCGCCGATAAGGAATCGTTCTTCCTTTATTATTTCTCCTCCACGTGCCCGTATTGCATGCAGACGACGCCGCTGCTCAACCCGATCATCGAGGATGCCGGGGTGAACGTCCCGCAGTTCAACCTCGACGTATACAACGACGGCTTCGGCAAGTACAACATCGTCTATACGCCGACGTTGATCTATTACGAGAACGGCGTGGAGAAGGAACGCATCGAAGGCGGCTTCGGCGCCGAAAACAACGAAGCGAAGTTCGCAGACTTCTTCGCTCGGAATAAAGGTGCGGCTCAGTCATGATGACGCGGCTGCTCCCGGTCTTCCGGCTGCCGCGGCGAGCGCTCCCGCTGACGGCGCTCGCGCTGCTCCTGTTCGTCGTCTTGTCCGGCTGCGCGTCGACGGCGGGCGAGGAGCACGCGGATCATAGCGGCGGACATGCCGCCCACGGTCTCCCGGACAATATCGAGGTCACGGCGTCGCCGGACGTCCTTCCGGCGTTCCTCGACGATTATACCGATACGACAAGGGACTTCTACTCGCAGGTGTACGACCACATGGACGTCCTGAAGGAACTGAACTGCTATTGCGGATGCATGGAATATAACGACCCGCACGACTCGTTGTTCCGCTGCTTCATCGCCGGCGTCGACGACGACGGCGTGCATTGGACCGACCACGGCGGCTCCTGCGGCATCTGCCTGATGGAAGTTCGCGACGCCATGAAGATGGCGGACGAAGGCAAGTCGATCGACGAAATCCGCCAGTTTATCGATTCGACGTACGGCGAAACCGCCGCCTCCACGTAAGAAGAGAGCCCCCGTTGCGCTGCTGGAAAGCGGCGACGGGGGCTTTTTCCATACCCATAAGTTATGCGTGCTCCTCTTCCTCGCCCGGTACGAACGCTTCGACCGCCGCGACGAGCGCGGGATCGACGATGTCGATATCCAAGTCTCGAAAAGGGAACGGCGTCTCCTCATGCCGCAGCAGCCTCTCCAAGTGCGATTTCGCGTCCGCGAGGAGCCGATCGAGACGAATGCCGAGCACGATCGCTTCGTTGCCTTCCAGCTTGCGAATCGCCGCCGACAGCAGCTTGACGCCGCCGTCGATGTTGCCGTTGCGGTGATGGTATAAGCCGACCGCGACCTGGAGCAGTCCTTGGTACAGCGGGTCCCGCGCCTCCTCGAGCCACAGCTGCTCCATGACCTCGTGGCACTCGAAGTAGTCCCGCTCCCGGTTGAAGTACGCGACGAAGGCGACGTATAACGGGTCGTAGGCCGGGGATGCGCCGCCTCCCGCTCCGGTCCCCGCCGTCGTCACGATCGATTCTCCTTCTTCGCCAGCAGCAACGCGGCCTGGACTTGCTCCGACAGCTCCCGCAGCCGCCAAGGATCGTCCTCGACGCCCCACAGCTCGCTGAAGCGGTTTTGGAATTGCTGCGCTTCCTTCGCCCGGTTATAGAAGTACAGCTGCTGGATGTCGTTCAGCACCTGGCTGACGCGCGACGATTGATCCTCGAACAGCTTCTGCGCTTCGACGATTTCCTCGCGGATTTGCGACATCTCTTCGTCCAGCTTGAACGCCGCTTCGGCGGCGCTCTGCAGCCGGTCTCGAATGTGCTCGGGCAGGTTGCCCCGGAACTTGTAGCTGAGCGAATGCTCGATCGTCGCCCAGAAATTCATCGCGAGCGTGCGGATTTGCAGCTCCGCCAAGATCGCCTTCATGCCGAGCGCCGTCTGCACCGGGTATTCGACGATGATATGGTAGCTGCGGTATCCGCTCGGTTTATTGTTCTTGATGTAATCCTTCTCGTAGAGCACCCGCATATCCTTGCGAGCCCGAATCAACTCCGCCAACTGATCGATGTCGGCGACGAACTGGCACATGATGCGGATGCCCGCGATATCCTCGATGCCCGTCTCCAGCTTATCCATCGGCACGTTCAGCCGCTTCGCCTTCTCCAAGATGCTGGAGACCCGCTTCACGCGTCCCGTCACGAATTCGATCGGCGAATATTCCTCGCGCTTCTTCATCTCGACGCGCATCGTCTTGAACTTTACTTTCAACTCTTCCACGGCTTGATCGTAGGGGATCAGAAATTTACCCCAGTCTCTTCCGTCCATCCGTCGCCACCTCCTGTCGCCGTCCGGGCGTACGTTCGCCCCTCGTTATCGGCCTACCGCTTCGGAGACGCTTCGAAACCCGTCCGCCAGCGCCAGCGTCCGCACGCCTTCGGCCAACCGGCGAACCAAGCCCGGGCCTTCGTAAATGAGCGCCGTGTACACTTGCACCAACGAGGCGCCGGCCCGTATCTTTTCATATGCGTCCTCGGGGGTAAAAATGCCGCCCGACCCGATGATCGGGAGTCCTCCTTGCGTCTCGCGATAGACGTCCCGGATGACTTCCGTGGAGCGCTGACGGAGGGGCTTGCCGCTGAGGCCTCCCGCTTCGTTCCCATGCGGATGCGATGCGACCGGTTCGCGGGCCAACGTCGTATTCGTCGCCACCAAGCCGTCGACCCCAGACGCGACGACCGCCGCCACCGTATCGGCGAGCTGCTCGTCCGTCAGGTCCGGCGCGATCTTGACGAGCACCGGCTTCTTCGCCGCGCCGGGCCGCGCCGTCGACAGCGTATCGCGGGCCGCCGCCACCGCCTGCAGCAGCGCGCGCATCTCGTCGCCCTGCTGCAAGCTGCGCAGGCCGGGCGTATTCGGCGAGCTGACGTTCACCACGAACGCGTCGCCATGCTCGTACAACGTCTTCAGATTGCTGACGTAATCGTCCGCCGCCATCTCGTTCGGCGTCGTCTTGTTCTTGCCGATATTGACGAACAGCGGCACCGGCATCCGGGCGCGAGCGAGACTCGCCGCCATCGCCTCCGCGCCGACGTTATTGAAGCCCATCCGATTGATGAGCGCTTCGTGCTCCTTCAGACGGAACAACCGCGGCTGTTCGTTGCCGGGCTGTCCGACGGGCGTCACCGTTCCGACTTCCACGAAGCCGAAGCCCATGGCCGCGAACGCTTCCGCCGCGGTGCCGTTCTTGTCGAGTCCGGCGGACAAGCCGATCGGATTCGGAAACTTCAGACCGCATACTTCGGTCGCTAGCTCGGCGAATTTCGGCACGCCGTACATCGCGTGCAACGCCCCCAAGGCGCCCGGCACGCGCGTCGCCGCCGTCAGTCCGCCGATAGTCAGATGATGCGCCCGCTCCGGATCGAGACGAAACAGCACCGATTTGGCGATGGAATATAACATATGGCTTCTACCCGCTTTCTCCGACTCTTTTCCCTATCTTCTTAGTGTAAAAGTTTTTCCAAGAAAAAGAAAGCGGCGCGTTCCCCTCGTTGAAAAGGTAGTCGAAACCGTTTACAATGAGAGTACAGTACAACCTACCACCCATCCGAAGGAGAGAAGAGGCTATGGCCAAGCGCAAGACGCTCCAGCCGCTGCGGAAACCGAAGAAGGAAGAAGGCAATCCCAAGGCGCTTAAGATTGCCGGCATCTCGCTCGGCGTACTGCTCGTACTCTTGATCGCGCTTATCATTTTCGTGAACAATTAATTTCGGCTATATAGAGCCGCCGCCAGGCGGGACACGGTCCGTCGAACGGGTTTCGTTCGGCGGACTTTTTTTTGCGTTCGAGGGAGCGGCGACTTCGGCCGTCGCATGGCGCCCCTCCCCCCTCCCTGCACGTCGTCTGCATCTGCGTCCCCCGCCTCGCTCCCCGGCCTACATTTGCACCCCTTTTAACCTCAAAAAGTGAGACATGACTTCATCCTGCGTCATTCCTCCCCACCTTGGCCTACGGCAGGCGGCGGGGGATCGAGCATTGTTACGTCATAGTGCTAATTCTGCATCGGCATGGTGCAAAATCTGCACCACAATGCAGCATTTTAGGCCGTTCATGTGCCTGACGGGCGGCGGGGGATCGAGCATTGTTGCGTCATAGTGCTAATTCTGCATCGGTATGGTGCAAAATCTGCACCCCATTGCAGCATTTTAGGTCGTTCATGTACCTAGCGGGCAGCGGTGGTTCGAGCATTGTTGCGTCATAGTGCTAATTCTGCATCGGTATGGTGCAAAATCTGCACCACATTGCAGTATTTTGGTCGTTCAAGTGTCTGGCGGGCGGCGGGGGATCGAGCATTGTTGCGTCATAGTGCTAATTCTGCATCGGTATGGTGCAAAATCTGCACCACAATGCAGCATTTTAGGCCGTTCATGTGACTGGCGGGCGGCGGGGGATCGAGCATTGTTGCGTCATAGTGCTAATTCTGCATCGGTATGGTGCAAAATCTGCACCACAATGCAGCATTTTAGGACGTTCATGTGACTGGCGAGCGGCGGTGGTTCGAGCATTGTTGCGTCATAGTGCAAATTCTGCATCGGTATGGTGCAAAATCTGCACCACAATGCAGCAAGTAAGACTGTTCATGTCTCTGGCGGCCGCTGTGGCGCTTGCCGCCTCGACGCCGCCTCCCGCCGAACAACAAAAAGAGGCCGCCCCATCCGCTAGGGGCGACCCTCTCGCTTGCTACTCTCTCAAGATGACCGTCGTCGACGCGCCGTGCCAATCGACGTCGACGCCGACCTGCTCGGCGAAAAATCGAACCGGCACGTACGTGCGGCCGTCCGCGACGTACGGCGCCGCGTCGATCTCCGTCGTCGTCGTCACGCCGTCCGCCGTCTGCCGCACTTCGAGGGCGCCGATCGTAAGTCGAATCGTGCCGTTCGCGCCGGACAAGACGATATCGTTGCCTTCGAACGCGACTTCATAGCCCATCGCTTCCGCGATCGCCCGCACCGGCACCATCGTCCGGTTCGAACGAAGCTCCGGCTTCGCATCGAACGCGACCGTTTCGTTGTTGTACAACACGCGGATATCGCCGTTCGCCGCCCAGCCGTTCGGAAGCTCGTAAAACTCGATTTTACGAATCTTGTTATTGTACGTGTCCGAAACGTACAAGCTGCCGTCCGCGCCGATCGCGACGTCGGACGGATAATCGACCATCGCTCTCTGATCGATGCCGTTCGCGACGCCGTAATCTCCGTCGACGTTGCCGACGACCGTAACGACCTTGCCGTCCTTCAAATATCGGATGCTGTGGTTTAAGCTGTCCGCGATGTACAGACCGCCTTCCGCGTCCACCGCCAGCCCCTTCGGGCTGTAGAATCTGGCGTCGGCGGCCGCTCCGTCGACGTAGAAGCCTTCAACGTACAACGCGTCCTTCGCATACCGGCCGCCGCCGGCGACCGTCGTCACCGTACCCGCGGCGAAGTCGATATACCGAATGCGCTGATTGCCGGTGTCGCTCACATACAGATTCCCTTGGGCGTCCAGCGCCAGACCCGTCGGTTCGTTGAACAACGCCTCCGCGATCGGTCCGTCCTTGAAGTCGCCCGCATCCTCGACGACGCCTTCGAACGCCTCGATCGCCCGCTTGGACAGCGCGTTCAGCGTCGTCACGTTGCCTGACGCGTCGATCTTGCGGATCGCATGATTCAGCGTATCCGCTACATAGACGGCGCCGTCTCTCGCGACCGCGACGTCCGACGGCGAATCGAACGCCGCTTCCGCTCCCGCGCCGTCCTTATAGCCGAGCACGCCTTGGCCCGCGACGGTCGACACTGCGCCGTTCGCGGCGATCTTCCGTATCGCGTGATTGCCCTTGTCCGCCACGTAGACGTTGCCGCTCGCGTCGGCCGCCAGCCCCGCCGGACTCGAGAAGAAGCTCAGATCGCGAGCGCCGTCTTGCAGCGCGCCCGCCGGCAAGCCCGCGTCGTCGAACAAGACCGTAACCTCCACGCCGGCGTAGCCGGACACGCTCCCGCCTTTAATCTGGCGGATGCGGTGGTTGCCGGTATCGGCGACGAGCAAAGATCCGTCTCTTAGCGCCAACACCGCGCCCGGATGCCGGAACGACGCTTCCGCGGCCGCCCCGTTCAGCTCGTCGAATTCCCCGCTTCCCGCGACGTCGAACGACTCGATCAAGGGCCGGCCTTCCGGCGAATAGATCGCCGCGCTCGCGCCGGCCGCCCCTCCGAAGAGAAGCGCCGCCGCCAGGCTGCTAAGACTTAAGGTTCGAATGATTTTCATATGATCTCCTTATGAGTCCTTAGTAAGAGAAAGAAAACGTTTCTGCAGGCACGTAAGACGTCCCGTCTTCGAACACGAATTGCGCATAGACGAATTGGAACATCTCCGGATCGCCGATGCCGGACGGTTTCGTAAACCTGAGCGTCGCCATCGTCTCTTCGTTGTCGAACTCGACGGCGGCTCCGGTGCCGAACAACGTTAAGGAATAAATTTGCTCGCGCAGTTCCTTCCCGGTACCGTCCACGCCGTCGACGTAACGGAGCACTTCGGCCGTCTGGGCGGCAGGGAATTTCGTCGCATGATACGTTGCGTTCGTCGAAAGCGCCGGGCTTACGGTTCTTCCGCTGACGAAATGAAGCTGCATGCCGTACAGCTTCTTCGTCCCCGTGAAGTTGTCGAGCTTCACGGCGATATCGAAGCCGTTCGTCGTATCCGTCTTCGCCAGCGTCAACTCCGGAGAAGCCGGCGTCGGCGAGACGATGTTGTGCGTAAACGTCTTTTCGTTCCCGACGTATAGCGCCGATTCACTAGGTTTATAGACCGCTCTATACGTCTTCGTCGTCGGCGCCGTCGCGTTCGGCGTCAATGTGAACGAAGTCGCTCCCGAGACAAGCGTATTCTCGCCGATCTTCAAGGAACTATCGTACAACTCGACCGTTCCTACCGGCGTTCCGGTGCCCGGCGAAGTCGCGGCGACGGTAACGCCGAGCGTGAACGTCGCGCCGATCTCGGACGAAGTCGGCGCATCGACAGTCACCGTCGTCGCGCTCTTCACCTTCAGCGTCTGCGAGAAGGACGTGCTCCTCTCAAGCGAGCTCGTTCCCGGATAGATGGCGTTCACTGCGTACGTGCCCATCGGGAACGCCGTCAAGCTTTGCGCCGCCGTCAAGGTCAGCACGGCCTTGCCGCCGGACGTCGTCGCCGTCCCGATCGACGTCGAGCCCTTGCGGAACGTCACCGTAGCGCCGTCCGGAACCGCCGAACCGTTGCTGTTATTTTTCACGTTGGCGGTAATCGTAATGGCCTCTCCTACGACCAGCTCGCTCTTGCTCAGCTCGACCGTCGTCGTCGTCGCGGTCCGGTCGTCCGACGACGAGCCCGACTGCGTAGGCTGCGTCGGCGTCGTCGGGGCTTTCCCGGTCTCTTGCTGCTGCTTCTCTTGCTCCTTCTGTTCCAAGCGCTGCTGAAGCGCATCGCGCTGCTGCTGGGACAACTGCTCCAGAAGACGGTCCGCGGCTTCCTGCTTCTTCTGCTCTTGCGCTTGTTGGTTCGCTTGCTGCAGCTGCTGCGCCGCTTGTTGAATTTGTTGAATCAGCGATGCGTTATTGTTCGTGACTTCCGTCTTCTTCTCTTCCTTCTGCTGCACCTGCTGCTGCTTCTTCTCTTCCGCTTGCTGCCGCTGCCGCTGGCGCTGCCGCTCCGCCGCGGGATCGACGCCCGCCGTCCGGTCGATCGGCGGCACGTCCCGGTTCAAGTCGTATTGCCGATCCTGAATCGAGATGTCCCGGTTGGCGGCCGCGGCGATGTCTTGCGCCTCCGTCTCGTCAAGCGTTCCCGAATCCACGGCCGTCTTCAGAATGTTGAACAAAGCATTCTCGACGTTGGACTTATATTTATCGAGAGCTTCCTGCTCTTGCAAGCTCAGCGTGCCATTGGGATTCGCGTCCCCGCCGCCCGAGAAGCCGCCGATGATCTCGTCGTTCTCCTGATCGATCAATGCTTTATTTTTCAGCAGCGCCTCGATGACGCTCTTGTCCGCCTGCTTGACGATGTCCGACGGATCCACGTACGACACGCCGGCTTTCGGCGGCGCATCCGGATACACGGTGACCTGCTGCGCAGGGAGCACCAGCGTGGAATCCCGTTGTCCGGGATTGCCCGCTTCGACGCGGCCGGCGCTGACGAACATCGTCGGAAGGCCCGTAATCGGATCGATCGAAACCATAAAGTGCGTGCCCCGCACGCCCATGACCGCCGTCGGCGTTTCTACCTTATATGTACTGCTGGAGCCCGTAATCTTCTCTACCTTGTTATACATCGAACCGGCCCATGTCTTCACGGCCGTATCGCTGCCGCCCGCCTTGTCCTTCAACTTGGACAGCGCGCCGCTCCAATTTTCCCCTAACACCACTTCGTCGTCTCGGTCGGCGACCTTCAGCGTCACGCTGCCGCCCTTCTCGACCTTCAGTTTATCGCCTTCGTTCAGGCCCATACCGTCGAATACTCGAATCTCCTTCGTCCCGCCGGCCTTCGTCACCTTCACGGTTCCGGTCACGTCGGTCACCAAGGCGAATCGCGTAGACGCGCCGAGGGCCGTACCGCCGAACATGCCGAACACAAGGGTGAAAACCAATAACGTTATTGCCCATTGCTTCGCTCTTCTCACAGTTTCGTCCTCCTACCCTATCGGCGTTGAATATGGAACGCCCATCCTTCATTTTACGGTGTTAAAGACAAGTCCGCAATATAATCTTTGCACGCAAAAAACCTTCCCCCGCTTGAACGGAGGAAGGTTTATCATCGATATGGAGCCTCGAAAATCAGTTGTCGAACGGGCTGTCTTGGATCTTGATCGAGTCCGTCGGGCAACCGTCGGATGCGTCTTGAAGATCGTCGTACAGGTCTTCCGGAATTTCCGTAACGCCGCGGTTGTTGTCGCCGTCGTAGATCACTTCGGCCAAACCTTCGTCGTCGTAATCGTAAATGTCCGGGGCAGTCGCACCGCAAGCGCCGCACGCGATGCAGGTTTCTTTATCTACCCACGTGTACTTTGCCATGAATAATTCCTCCCTATTCTCATCCCTTGGTTGCAAGCCTCATTTGTCATCATAATACAACCCGGCCCAAAATTCAAACGATATCGGACGAATCCCCTCGCAGGAACCGGCGTTCCAGCTCGTCGACCAGGTCGTCGAGTTCATGAAAGTAGTATACCGGTAAGCCCGCGTCGTTATCTTTGGAAAACGACCCCTTCGTCACGGCGGCGACGACCGGCGCAAGCGCGTCCGTCAGCAGCGCGGCTTGTTCTTCCGTGCGGAACACGAACACCTTCGGCGCGCCGGAACGGATCATGCCGTCGGCGACGACGACGTCGAACCGTCGGTCCGGATCGAAAGCTCCGTCCGCGGGACCTTCCGAACCGGCGACGAATCGGACCTCGGCGGCGCCGGCGATCGCGAACTTCTCGCGAATCGCGTCGTCCTCCGCGTCCGCTTCCACGACCGAAAGAACTTCCAATCCTCTATTATGAAAATAACGCGTCACCTGCGATGCCAATGTCGTCTTCCCGCTGTCCGGATGCCCGACGAACGCGATGACCGGGGTCTCTTTTTCGCTCATTCCTCTTCGTTCCCTTCCAGATGATCCATCTGCAGCGAGGTGCCTCGTTCCTTCTTATTTCGGATGCGGGAAGCCGGATCGTCGCCGAGCATGCCCGCCGTCAAGATGGCGCTCTCTCCGTACTTGTCCCGAATGCGGTCCATAACGGTCGTCAACTCCGCCTTCTTCGGCTGCTCCCGATACTCGAACAGATCGAGCTGCATCGGCACGTCCTCCTTCTCGCGCAAGTTTTGACAGGCGACGCCGAGCAGCCGCGCCGGCGCGCGGTCGGGCCAATGCTTCTCGAACAACGCGCAAGCCGCCCGATGCACGACCGCCGCCTCGTCCGTCGGGGCCGGCAGCGTGACGGCTCGCGTGATCGTCTTCATGTCCGGCCGGCGAATCGTGATCTGAACGGTGGAGGCGATCAGCCCCTTGCGCCGGAGCCGCCGCGTCACCTGATCCGCCAAATTCAGCAGCACCCTCCGCGCCTCGTTCGGCTCCGTGACGTCCTCCGGCAGCGTCACCGTATGGCCGACCGACTTCGCCTGCTCCCGCTCGGCGTTCACCGGCGCGTCGTCCCGCCCGTTGGCGGCGCGCTTCAGCCAATGGCCGTTCACGCCGAAGTGCGTGACGAGGAACGCTTCCTCGGCTTCGGCCAACGCGCCGAGCGTCCGGATGCCGAGCCGTTCCAGCTTCGCGGCCGTCTTCGAGCCGATGCCGTGCAGCTCGTCGCAGGGCCGAGGCCAAAGCGCCTTCGGCACGTCCCGCAGCCGCAGCACCGTCAGCCCGTTCGGCTTCTTCATATCGGACGCCGTCTTCGCCAGCAGCTTGTTCGGCGCGACGCCGATCGAGCACGGGAGGCCGAGCTCCTCGCGGATGCGCCGCTGCAGCTCGCCCGCGATCGCGAGAGGCGGACCGAACTGCTTGGAGCCGGTAATATCGACGTAGCATTCGTCGATCGACACCGGCTCGACGAGCGGCGACACGCTCTCCACGATGCGCAGGAACGCAAGCGAATAGCTGCGATACAAGTCGAAGTCGGGCTTCAGCAGAATCAGCCCGGGACACAAACGCGTCGCCTCCCGGACGGTCATGCCGGTCTTGACGCCTCTCGCCCGCGCCGGATACGACGACGTCACGACGATGCCCTTGCGCGCCTCCGCGCTGCCCGCGACCGCCGTCGGCTTGCCGCGGTACAGCTCCGGCTCCGCCGCCTCGTGCACGGAGCAATAGAAGGCGTTCATGTCGATATGCAATATAACTCTCCCGCTCTTGGGATATGCGTCTTCGTTGACCATCATCTCACCCTAACCTGCAAACGAACGGCTCCTCCAGGCTGCTGATTTCAGCATACTCGCGGGCCCGCCGCCCGGTCAAGCGCGCGCCCTTCGCGCAAAAAGGATATTCCAACCTTGCAAACCGTGCTATAATATTCGAAATCGCTGCAAATACGGAAACTTGGATAAGCAAGGGAGGACGCCGGAATGCCGCAACAAGTAACGATCTTCGACACGACGTTACGCGATGGGACCCAAGGCGAGGGAGTCAGTCTTACCGTCGAAGACAAGTTGAAAATCGCCGCCAAGTTGGACGACTTGGGCATTCATTATATCGAAGGCGGATGGCCGGGAAGCAACGGGAAAGACATCGAATTTTTCAAGCGGGTCGCTTCGCTTTCCCTGAAGCACGCGAAGGTGACCGCGTTCGGCAGCACGCGCCGCAAGGGCGTGAAGCCCGAAGAGGACGGCAACCTGAAGGCCATTCTCGAATCGGGCGTTCGCGTCGCCACGATCTTCGGCAAGTCTTGGGACTTCCAGGTGACGACGGCGCTGCAGACGACGCTGGAAGAGAACGAAGCGATGATTTACGATTCCGTCCGCTACTTGAAGGAGCAAGGGCTCGAAGTCATCTACGACGCCGAGCACTTCTTCGACGGCTACAAGAACAATAGAGATTACGCGCTCGGGACGATTCGCAAGGCGGAAGCGGCTGGCGCCGACTGGATCGTCCTGTGCGATACGAACGGCGGCTCGATGCCCGGCGAAATTGCGGCGATCGTCGCCGACGTCGTCGCCTCCGTGAAGACGCCGATCGGCATCCACGCGCACAACGACTGCGAGCTCGGCGTCGCCAACTCGCTCGCGGCGGTGCAAGCCGGCGCCAGACAAGTCCAAGGCACGTTCAACGGCCTCGGCGAGCGGTGCGGGAACGCGAACCTCGTATCCGTCATCCCGAACCTGCAGCTGAAGCTCGGCGGCTACCGCTGCGTCTCCGACGAACAGCTCGCGACGCTGACGAGCGCGGCGAGGTACGTCAGCGAGATCGCCAACGTCGGCATGCCGGTCAACCAGCCGTACGTCGGCAGCGCGGCGTTCGCGCACAAGGGCGGCATCCACGTCTCGGCGGTGCTTCGGCACTCGAAGACGTACGAGCACATCGAGCCGGAGCTCGTCGGCAACCGCCAACGAGTGCTCGTCTCGGAGCTCGCCGGCCAGAGCAATCTCGTGTTCAAGGCGCAGGAGATGAACCTCGACTTCGACCTCGAGAACGAATCGACGAAGCGGCTCATCCAGACGATCAAGGATATGGAGCATCGCGGGTATCAATTCGAAGGGGCCGACGCTTCGCTCGAGCTGCTCATCCGCAAAGCTTACGACAAGCAGGAGAACGTCTTTACGATCGAGTCGTTCAAGCTGCTCGTCGAGAAGACCGGCGACAATCCGGTCGCGTCCGAAGCGATCGTCAAGGTGAAGGTCCACGGCGAGACGGTGTATACGGCGGCGGAAGGCAACGGGCCGGTTAACGCGCTCGACAACGCGCTGCGCAAGGCGCTTGAGACGTATTACCCGGACATCCGCGACATTCACCTTACGGATTATAAGGTGCGCGTCATTAACGAGAAGGATGCGACCGCGGCGAAGGTGCGAGTCTTAATCGAATCGTCCGACTTCGATGCGAGCTGGAACACCGTCGGCGTCAGCGAGAACGTCATCGAAGCGAGCTGGGAAGCGATTCTCGACAGCATTCGGTACGCGCTGATCGGACGCACGGTCGTGCTGGACAATCGCGAAGAGAAGCACGAACGCATCGGCATCGTGAACCATTAACCGCATAAACACGAGGAAGGCCGTCTTTCGGAGCGCGATTCGCTCCCCGAAGGACGGCCTCTTTGTTTAGCTTTCCAGCAGCTTCTTCAATCGACGTTCGAATTCCTCGTGCCCCGGAAGACCGACCACGATATCCTGTACGACGCCTCGCCGATCGATAAAGAACGACGTCGGGTACCCAGGCACTTGGTACAGCTTGAACGCGGCGCTCTTCTCGTCGAGCAGCGTCGGGAATTCGTATTTGTATTGTTTCACGAACGCTTGCACGCTCGTCATTTCGTCGTATTCGAGTCCGTTCACGCCATAGATGTCGAGTCGGTCCTTGTACTTCTCGTACAAATCCGACAAGATCGGCGCCTCCATCCGGCACGGATCGCACCAAGACGCCCAGAAGTTGACGATGACGGGCTTCTCCCGTTCGCCTCTGCCGATACCGAGCGTCCCGCCGTCGAGCGTCTTCAGCTCGAACGAAGGGGCCAAATAACCGATCTTCGGCGCTTCTTCCGTCGGCAGCGCGGCCGTCTGCGCCGTCGCGAACTGCTGAATGATCGCGAGTCCCGCGAGCAGGATGACGATCGCGAGCGCGAGCACCGTTTTCCTCATGTGATCCCACCCTTTCCTTCCATATATATTACCCGTTTCTTCGGAAAACTTCCAACCCCTCGGCCCCGCCCGGATTGCCAACGGTTTCCCCGAATGCCGCCTTCCTGCCCCGGGCACATTAGGATCATTCTTCTTTCAGAGGAGTCGATTCGGAAGTGGAAAAGACGAAGACGCGCAAGCTGAACATCACGTTCCAGAGCGATGTGGAAGCGGAAGAACATCCGCGCGAAGCCGCGTCCAAGGGCGGAGGCGGCAAGGCGGGAGCCAAGGGCAAGATCTGGGAATTCATCGCGATCGCCAGCATTCCCCTAGTGCTCGTCCTGGGCAACTCGATGCTGGTGCCGATCCTGCCCGACATGCAGCGCGAGATGAATATCAGCGATTTCAAGAGCAGCTTGGTCATTACGCTGTTCTCGGTTACCGCCGGCGTCTTCATTCCCGTGGTCGGATATTTGTCCGACCGTTTCGGACGGAAGGCCATCATCATCCCGGCGCTGATCGTATACGGGTCGGCGGGCGTTCTTGCGGGCTTCGGCGCGGTATGGGGATCTTACAGCGTGGTCATCTGGGCGCGGGCGCTGCAAGGACTCGGGGCGGCCGGGACGGCGCCGATCGCGATGGCGCTCGTCGGGGACATGTATAACGGCGCGACGGAATCGAAGGTGCTCGGGCTGACGGAAGCGTCCAACGGGTTCGGCAAGGTCATCAGTCCGATTCTCGGCGCCTCGTTGGCGTTGATCGTATGGCACGCGCCGTTCTTCGCGTTCCCGATTTTCTGCGTCCTGTCGCTGCTCGCCGTGATGTTCCTGATCAAGGAGCCGAAGGAGAAGACGAGCAAGAAGGAACCGGTCGGACAATATTTGCGCACGGTCGGCTCGATTATTAAGGAAAAGGGTCGTTGGCTCGTGACGTCGTTTTTCGCGGGCAGCCTCGCCTTGTTTACCTTGTTCGGCATTTTGTTTTATTTGTCCGAAATATTGGAGGAGAAGCCGTATAACCTCGACGGCGTCATCAAGGGACTCGTGCTCGCCATCCCGCTCGCGGGACTCGTCATCACCTCGTACACGACGGGCGCCGTCATTAAGAAGAACGGGACGCTGATGCGTTGGCTCATGAATATCGGACTGACGCTGTCCACCGTGTCGCTCGGATTAACGCTCGTCTGGAACAAGGAGCACCTGATCATGTTCATGAGTCTCATTACCCTAAGCAGCGTAGGAACCGGCTTGCTGCTTCCGTGTCTCAATACGATGATCACCGGTTCCGTCCAGAAGAGCCAGCGGGGGATGATCACCTCGATCTACAACAGCCTTCGGTTTCTCGGGGTCGCCGCCGGTCCGCCGTTAATCGGATACTTAATGGAACAGAACGAAAACATCGTCTTCATCATGCTTTCCGCGTTGGCGCTAATTGCGCTCTGCCTCGTGTTTTTCCTCGTCAGGCCCGAGCCGAACATCGCACGCAAGCCTCAGAAAGCATAAGATACAGGAAGAGCCCCTCATCGGCCGGGATCGACCGAACGGAGGGGCTTCGTTTTCGCGATGGAGCGTCTTACGTTTGGCTTAAATACGCGTATAATTCCCCGAGCGTATGGATGTTCCGATCCTGCACGCGCCTTAGGAACGACACCCAAAGGCGCGCGGTCATGCGGGAATCCTCCAACGCGTGGTGGCGGACCGTCACCGGGATGCCGTGCTCCTCGAGCAGCGCGTCCAGCGAATAGTCCTGCCGCTTCGGCTCCAGCCACTTCGCGATCATGATCGTGTCCAGCACCCGGTGCGTCATGTGTACCTTCGAGGTTCGCCATAACGCCGCATTCAAGAATTGCTTGTCGTGCGCCGATGCATGCGCCACGAGAATGCGCCGATCCACGAATTCGAAAAACCGCCGCAGTCCGTCCATCACGCTCGGCGCCTCGCGGACATCGTCCGCCGTTATGCCCGTCAGCGTCTCGATGTTCGGAGGAATCGAACGCTCCGGGTTGACGAGCGTATAGAACGTCTCCTCCTCGCGGATTTCGTCGCCCTTCACCGCGATCGCCCCGAACGACAAAATTTCGTCCCCGCCGCCCGCATGGAACCCCGTCGTCTCGAGGTCGAACACGACGACCTCGACCTCGGATAACGGCGTCTCCATAATGAAGTCCTTCCGCTGCCGCTTCATGACCTGCCGAAGGAACGCCATCTGCTGCGCGTTCTGCGGATTAAAGACGGAGTTGATCGCCGGCGTGATGCCGCCCATCTTATACAGAGACCACATGCCCGTCGGGGGTCGATTCTGATCCTTCATAGATGCCCCTCCGTACCGAACGTCTTCTTCACCCTGCGCTGCAGCTCCGCGCCGACGCGCAAGGCGTCCTTCAACTCTCGCTTCACGTCTTTCGTGAGCAGCTTCGCGGATAAAACGCCTCTCGTCGTATACTTGCCGTCCTCGATGCGGAACGGCGTCATCGCCCGGAACTTCAGCACCGTGCGGAACGCCTCCTTCCAATCCCGAACCAGATCGGGCCGCATGCCCTCGCACTGCGCGAGCGCGTCGATCCGCTCCAGCGTCGACGTCGCCGGAATGCGATGCGCGAGGGAGAGCAGCCGAATCGCATTCACCATCGGAATGTAAGCGCCGTATTTGATGTCGATGCCGCCGGCGTCCTCCCCGTACGGCTCCGTCAGCAGATTGCCGAGGAACCCGACCAATACCTTATAACGCAAGGTGTTCTGAACCATGCGAGGCAATATCGTCGAACGATGCGCCTCGATCCGGCTCGCGAGCTCGGTTCGCAGCGCGGACGCCAGAAATTCATTGCCGTAGATCGGACGCGCGTCGGCCATGATCAACAGATGCCGCACCGTCTCGAACTCGGGCGTCTCGATCCACGAATGCAGCGTCTCTCGCCAGGCGGTCGTCGTTCGGCGCCAGGCCGGATTCGTAACGAGCACGCCGCCTTCGCAAGGCGGGTATCCGACCGTCTCGAGCGAAGCGCGGAACGCTTCGCCGAGCTCGCCCATGTACCGTTCCGCCTCCGCGGGATCGGCCCCCGACTTCGGCTCGTAGACGATCCCGTTATCCTGATCGCTCCACAGCGTCTGCTCTTTCCTTCCTCCGCTGCCGAAGAGCAACACCGCAAACGAAGAAACGGGCGGAACGCCCGGATAGGACGCTCGAACCCGTTCTTCGGCAATGGCTAACGATCTGCGGATGAAGGCGTCGTGCAGCCGGTTGATCGTCTCCGCCGCTTCGACGCCGCCCGTCATAGAGGCGCCGAATGCATCGTGGACGTCGTCTCTGAGCGATCGCAGGTCGGCCAAGGCCGACGCTTGCGACGCTTCGCGCTCTTTTTCCAACCACTGATGCATGCCGGCGCCAGCTCCTTGTCGTTGAAATCGTCGCGTACCTTCCCGGCGAATCAGCCGTTGAGGGTCGTCTTTTTCATTTGCTCAGGATAACCGTACACGCCGTGCTCGCTGAGGTCAAGACCGACGATCTCTTGCTCTTCCGTGACGCGGAGGCCGACGATCGCTTTAATGATGAGGAGCAAAATGTAAGATACTACGAAGGCGAACAGACCGGATATGACGACGCCGTAGAATTGAACCCACAGCTGGCTGAAGCTGCCCGAGTAGATCAGACCCGCTTCGCCGACGCCGACGCGCTCGACGAGCGCCGGGGAAGCGAAGATCCCGTTGGAGAGCGTGCCCCAGATCCCGACGACGCCGTGTACGGACAATGCGTAGATCGGATCGTCGATCTTCAGCTTCTCGAACATCTTCATGCTGCCGTATACCAATACGCCTGCGATCAAACCGATGACGACCGCAGCCCAAGGATCGACGAACGCGCAAGACGCGGTGATGGCGACCAAGCCGGCGAGCGTACCGTTCAGCGTCGTTGTGATGTCCGCCTTCCCCGTGGACAGCCAGGAGATGAACATAGCCGCTACGGCGCCTGCGCCCGTCGCGATGATCGTCGTGAAGCCGACGTAACCGAGGAAGCCGTCGCCTACGGACAACGTCGAACCTGCGTTAAATCCGAACCAGCCAACCCACAGGAGCAATACGCCGAGGGCCGTGAATACTTGGTTGTGACCGTGAATTTCGTTGGCCGTACCGTCTTTGTTGAACTTGCCGATCCGCGGCTTGAGCAGCATCGTCGCCGCAAGAGCGGCTGCGGCGCCCGTCAAGTGAACGACGGTGGAACCGGCGAAGTCCTGCTTGTGGCCCGTCAACCAGCCGCCGCCCCAGATCCAGTGCGCGATGATCGGATACACCAGCGCCGTGAACAAGATCGAGAACAAGACGTAGACCGACAGTTTGGCGCGTTCCGCGAAGCCGCCGAAGGCGATCGTCAGGGAGATCATCGCGAACGCGAGCTGGAACAAGAAATCGATGGAAGCCGGATACCCTTCTTCGGCGCCGATCGGCGGGGAGAAGAAGAAGCTGCCGGTGGCGAAGAAGGCGTTGGAGTTTTCGCCCCAGATGAAGCCGTACCCGACCGCCCAGAACACCAGCGTGCCGAGGCCGACCGTAAAGATCGTCTTGCCTGCGACGTGACCGGCGTTCTTCATTCGAGTGGAGCCCGTCTCGAGAAGAATAAAGCCGCCCTGCATCAGAAGCACTAAGATGAATGATAACATCAACCAAATCGTGTTGAGACCCATGTCAAGCATCGTGCTCGACGGCCCTTCGGACGCGAAGGCGAGCGTCGGGAACAATAAGCTCATCGCGCCAACTGCAGTCAGTACCTTTTTCAACACAGCGACCACTCCTCGTTTGTGTTAATTAATCTAACACGTTTTGAAAACCTTAATGTCATTATAAGCAGGAAGTACTACATTGACAATAGTTTTTTTCAAATTCACAAAAAACTTAACATGGATAACATAGAAGCCTTTTTAATGCACTCCTCAATATAATATGTGTGAGGTAAATTTACATTCCAGGCTTGGCCGGGTCGTTCACAAATTTGTCCCGCCTTTTCGAAACCATAACGTTTGACTGTATGCTTTCGGGTTCGTTATCATAGAAATAATGTAAGATAACCGATTTCTAGTGCGAGGTGATGCAGGTGGGGATAAGAAGCTTTTCAAAATCGGGGAATTGGCGGCGCTCTGCGAGGTTAGCCCTCGTACGATCGATTACTACACGAAGATCGGTCTGATCGAACCGACCGAACGCTCCACGACCAATTATCGCCTGTACGGAAACGAAACCTTGCAGCAGCTGAAACGTATCGAATGGTTGAAGCAGCAGAAGCTTTCATTAGAAGAGATTAAAGATCTGTTGCTGAAGAACGGGAAGGTATCGTCCGAGGAAGCCGTGACCGATCGACTTACGGCGCTTCAGCTGCATATGATGCAGCTCGAACGCGAAGCGAAGGCGATCGCGCCGATTCTCGAGCAGCTGAAGCCGAAGCAGGCGCGCAACTTGCTCAAGTCGTTGTCGCCCCAGACGGCTGCATGCATCGAAGCTTTGCTGCTGTTGATCGGCAAGGGTCCATTGATGTAACCGGCGATTCCGCGTCCCGTCGGTGGGTTACTGTATATTTTAGAAACGGAGGGTTTCACGACATGTTCTTTCACCCCATGGATTTCCTGATCATCATCGCGTTCTTCGTCTCGATCTGGGCGCAGTTCCGCGTGAAGGGCACGTTCAAGAAGTGGTCGTCCGTCGGCATCAGCAGCGGCTTGACCGGATACGAAGCGGCCCGCCGCATGCTCGACAACAACGGCTTGCACGACGTTCCGATCGAACCGGTCCGCGGCGTGCTGTCGGATCACTACGACCCGATCCACCGCGTCGTCCGGTTGTCCGAGCCGGTGTATTACGAGAGCTCCGTATCCGCCGTGTCCGTCGCTTGCCACGAAGTCGGCCATGCCATTCAACACAAGTACGCTTATCCGGCGTTGGTGCTCCGTCACCGGATGTTCCCGCTCGTGAATTTCACGTCGGGCGTCGCGCCGCTGCTGCTGATCGCCGGCTTCATCTTCGGGGCCATGAATCTCGTGCTGATCGGTATCATCTTCTTCTCGGCCGCCGTCGCGTTCCAGCTCGTCACGCTGCCGGTCGAATTTAACGCCAGCTCCCGGGCCCGCGAATTGATGGTGTCCGAAGGGTTCATCTCGAACGAAGAGGAACGCGGCGTCGCGAAGGTGCTGAACGCCGCTGCGCTGACGTACGTCGCCGCCGCGCTCATTTCCTTGCTCGAGCTGGTGAAGTTCGTCATGATCTTCCTCGGCAGCAACAACGACGAATAAAAACCGCTTTCCTTAAAGAAGGGGCTGTCCCAAAAGTCGTAAAACGACTTAGGGGCGGCTCCTTCTTTTTACAATCATGCTCTTAGCGGGAGGGGGTACGGGGTTCCGGCTCGCGCTTCTGTAAAACGAAAAACTCCGCAGCGAGGAATGAAGGGAACTGTCTGTCCGCCGCATGGTCGAGGTGGAGAGTGTATTTGGATTCCGGCGTTTCCTGCTTCGAAGCTTGCCACAAGCGAGCTTGGAGGTCGGGTGGCTTTCACTCGCCCATAACCTCCTTAAGCGAACAGCAATAAGCCAAAAAGCGAAAACGGTCGGTCAGGAATAGACCTCCTGCCCGACCGTTTTCAAGTTTTTCATAGGAAGTGGATTTTACCCACTTTTGGGACAGCCCATTCTTTTTTCATGTCAGGGAAGGCGATTCTTCGTATCCATATGTCGTATGACGAAATTGCGGAACGCCTCGGCGACGAGCGGCAGCTTCTCCCCTCGCCGGCGAATCAGCCCGATCGTACGCAGCACCTGCGGCTCCGTCACCCGCACGCTCACCGGCATCATGGGGCTCGTCTCGATGAGCGCCATCTCCGGCAGCAGACTGACGCCGAGGCCGGCGGCCACGAGTCCGCGGATCGTATCCATCTCCTCGCCCTCGAAGCCTATGCGCGGAGAGAACCCCGCCTTCCGGCACGCTTCCAGCACGATCGAACGCAATGAATAGCTCTCGCTGAACATGACGAACGAGTCGTCCTTCAGCTGCTCCAGCCGAATCGTCGTATGTCGCGCCAACAGGTGGTTAGGCGGCAGAATGATCTTCAGCTCCTCCGTCAGCAGCAGCTCCCCTTCCACTTCCTCGCGCTCCTTCGGGAACGGGGAGATGAAGGCGAGATCGATCTCTCCCTCGAGCAATTCCCGAATGAGCACGTGATACGTGCCTTGCTTCAGCACGAATTTCACGTTCGGATGCTCGGCTCGATATTCCGCGATGACGCTCGGCAGCAGATGGATGCCGAGGCTGTGCGGGAAGCCGATGCGGATTTCGCCCGCTTCCGGATTCATGAACTCCTGCAGGTCGAGCACCGCCCGATCGAGATCGGTCAGAATCGTCTCCGCGCGGCTCATGAACAGCTTGCCGGCCGGCGTCAGCTGCAGGTTCCGCCCCTTCGGCGAAAACAGCGCCACGCCCAGCTCCTCCTCGAGCTGATGGATCTGACGGCTGACCGCGGATTGCGCGACGCGCAGCGACTCCGCGGCGTGCGTCACGTGCTCGAGGCGCGCCACGGTAATGAAGTATTGCAATTGTCGCAGCTCCATGTCAGCGATACCGTCCTTGCAATACTTTGGTGTACAGCCCGTTCAGAATCAAGCCGCCGACGAACCCGCCCAAGTGCGCGTACAAATTCACGTGCGGCACGACGATGGAGTAGACGACGCCCACGATCAGGATCGTCTGGATCGTCTTCTTCGACTGCGGATCCATCGCTTTGCGGTGGAAGATCATGTAGTACACGTACGCGCCGAAGATGCCGTAGACGGCGCCGCTGGCGCCGAGCGAGAATACTTCGCCGGCATAGAAGTTCGTGAAGATGTTGCCCATGACGGCGGAAAATAAAAACAACACCGCGTACCGCATCGGTCCGAGCGCCCGTTCCAGCGGCGGCGCGAACACGAAAATCGCGAAGCCGTTGAACAGAAGATGTCCGAAGTCGGCATGCAGGAACGCCGACGATATATAACGCCAATATTCGGGAACGATGCCCTGCTCCAGACTCTTCACGAATCCGCCGAATATTTGCTTCAAAATCGGTGCCGGCACGCCGTACGCCGACGCCGCGGCGGCGAATCCGACATGCGCGACGACGCAAATCGCGAGGATGATCGTGTTTACGGGATAAAAGCGAATATATTCGCGAAAGTTTTCGTACCTAAGAAACATAAGGGGTATCGGCTCCTCTCCCGTCGTTGGACTTTGCCTTTCCCACCATTATATAATATAAAAGGTGTTTACAAGAAATGTCGATGAGGAGGAATTATGAAATGGCAGTCGAAAGAACCGGAGTAGCTACGCTGAAGGGCAACCCGCTGACGTTGGTGGGTCCCGAATTGAAAGCGGGCGACCAAGCTCCCGATTTCACCGTAAATAAAAGTCTCGTCGATTCCGCATCCCTGAAGGATTTCGCGGGCAAAATCAAGCTCGTCAGCGTCGTTCCTTCGATCGACACGGGCGTATGCGACGCGCAGACGCGCCGCTTCAACGAAGAAGCGTCGAAGCTCGGCGACAACGTCGTCGTCATTACGATCTCCAACGACCTGCCGATGGCGCAAGGCCGCTGGTGCGGGGCCGCCGGCATCGACAAAGTCACGATGCTGTCGGATTACAAGAACGTCTCCTTCGGCGACGCGTACGGCGTACATATCAAGGAACTGCGCCTCTTGATGCGTTCGATCTTCGTCATCGATCAGAACGACAAGATCGCTTACGTCGAATACTTGTCCGAGATGACCGAGCATCCGAATTACGAAGCGGCGTTGGAAGCCGTCCGCGCGCTGCAATAAATTTCTGCCATAGGCCGTCCCGTCCGCGGGGCGGTTTTTTTTTGCGCAAAAAAAAAGAAGGCCGCAGCCCTCTTCCTAGTTCGAGATTTTATGTTCCTTCAGCTTCGCGTCGATCGACTTGAAGATGTCCAGGATCGTACGGTAGTTCGAGCCGAGATCGCCTAGCGAGCCGCGCGACGCCGAATAGATGTCGATAGCGGATTTCAACGGGTTGAGCGAAAATACCGTCAACGTGATATCCTGCACTCGTCCGGTGACCGTTCGCTTCTCGAGCACGATCTCCCCGACGTTCTTCACCTCATGCAGCAGCTTATACCCCGGTTTCTTCTTGAGGATCGAGATGACCTCTTCCCACAGCTTATCGCGAGACAGCTTATAGTACCTCGTCTTCAATTCCGGCCGGGTCGCTTTCTCCCCCGTCTGCTCGTGACTGCGGATCAGTCCGATGAGCGTTCTCTTTAACAAAACCGTTCCCCCCTTGGTTCTCCGCACCCGTTGCCAAACTACTTTAACCATCTTACCACTACTTGGCACGATCCGGCAAACCGGAATCCGGAAAAAAATCGGCGACGAACGTCGACAAGAGGCTCCGCTACATACAGAAAATGTGTTTCCCGATCCGTTTAATCTGCGGCCGGCTCCAAATCCACTTCGACGTCGCGGTCACCGGATTGAAATAATACATCGCGCCGCCGGACGGGTCCCAGCCGTTCAACGCGTCGTTGACGGCCTTGTGCGCCGACTCGTTCGGCTCGAGCCAAATTTGACCGTCGTCGACCGCGGTGAACGCCCCCGGTTGGAAGACGACGCCCGAGATCGTGTTCGGGAACGCCGGGTTGTTAATGCGGTTGAGCACGACGGCGGCGACGGCGACTTGCCCTTCGTACGGCTCCCCGCGCGCTTCGCCGTGGACGGTTCGCGCGAGGATCATCAGGTCCTCGCGGCTGAAGCCGGACGTCGACTTCGTCGGCGACCCGGCGCTCGCGTTGCGCCTCGGCGCGCTGCCGCCGGCGACGTATTCGGCCAAGTACGAAGAGTTCCACCCTTTCGTTGCGTTGCCCAGCTTCAGCTTCGTCTGCGGGCCGACCCGTCCGTCCGCCGGCAGGCCGAACTCGCGTTGGAAGCCGACGACCGCCGTTCGCGTGCCGCTGCCGAAGCTGCCGTCGACGATGCCCCCATAGAACCCTAGGAACCGCAGCCGCGACTGCAGCTCCGCGACGTCGTCCCCGGTATCGCCCTGCTCCATGATCCAATACCATTCCGCGAACGAAAGAATCGGCTGCGGCGCGACGGCGACGCCGGCCGCGAGCAGCGCGGCGCACATCGCCACCTTAACCAACCAAAAAAGGCGGCCTCTCGGCCGCCGCGAACGTTCCTGTTCCTTCATCAGTTCCGCCTCCCGAGTCATGCTGTCGTCCCCTTAGTATGTAAAAATCGGGCGAACGTATGCATGATTCAAGGCACAAAAAAACCCGCCTATGCCGTTGGAAATCTGTTTCGAAACCTGCTATCGCAGGTGGGTGTCCGCAGCGCGCTTTTGACGTCCCTTCGCGAGGGCATGCCAGCCACGACGACCATATGAGACTCCCGGGAAACAATCATTGGTTCAAAACAAATATTCCGTAACGTACATCGCAGGTTGTTTTGTTGTAGCTTTATTATATCCATATCCGGAGGGAAAGTAAACGGAACATCCCGGTACTTTCGCTCGAATTTACCGGCCGGCTTGACCGTTCTCCGCATCGGCCTCCGCCGCCGCTTGTTCCGCCTGCTCCGCGCGCTTCGCCTCGAGCTCTTCCTGCTTCGTCATGATCTTGCGGAAGCCGTTGTGGAAGTGCCAGAACGTCACGATCGCGATCAGGCTGCCCGTGAAGAACGGCAGCAGGAACGTAAATTGGAAAATGCTGATGTACAGCACGACGACGTTCGAGACGCCGATCAGCACCGTACGAACCGGTTGACCGATCGTAATGAGCAGCGCGTTCTTGATTAATTGAAGCGTCTTCATATGCAGGTGCACGATAATGCAGAAGAAGTTGAACACCGCGAGGAACGCCATGACCGTCAGCGCGATGAACAAGTACGCCAGCAGACCGGTATACCCCGTCTGTCCCGCATAGAAGCGGAAATTAAAAAACAGGACGGTCAGCAGCACCATAAAGAAAATGCCGCCGATCATGCTCTGTAGATAATTCTCCTTATACGACCGGAAGAACGTCTTCAGCAGCGGGACGTCCCCGTCTCCCGTCACCCACTTGCGCGCGAGCGCGAACATCGCGGACGTCGACGGAAACAGCGTGAACGGCGCGAGGACGGCGATCGCCAGCAAGAACGCCTGAACCTGCTGTTCGTCCGTCGCGACGAACAAGTTCAGCACGAAGAAAAATACAGGGAACGCCGTAACAATCCACAATACGTTGGTCACCGACAAGCGCATGATCCACTCCGAGATGCGATAAAACCCGCCCATCAGTCCGCGAAATTCCACGTAGCAACCTCTCCTGCCAAGTTTTCTTCTATCATACACTTCGTGAAGGGCGAGTCACAAGGGAATGTCCGAAAAAGCGGAAAAGAAACCGCTCCGGGAAAACTCCGGAGCGGTTTCGTTCCCTGCTTCTTATTGATCCCCGCCGCCGTCGTCGCTGCGGGAACGCGTGCCCGCGCCGACCGGACGACGTCCGCCGTAGTTCGGACGGTCGCCGTACCCGCCGTTGCCGCCGTTCCGGCTGCTGCCGCCGCCATAGCCGCCGCGATCGCCGCCGCCGTACCCGCCGCGATCGCCGCCGCCGCCGTAACGGCGCTCGCCGCCGCCACCGCCGCCGTAGCGACGCTCGCCGCCGCCGCTGCGACCGCCGTAGCCGCCGCCGCCGTACCCGCCGCCTACGCGGCGACCGGAGCCGCGTACGTCCGGCTTGCGCTTCTTCGCGCGAATCGGATCTTCCGGCGTGAGCGCGACTTCGACGTCTTTCTTCTCGCCGCCCGTGAGCAGCTTCATCGCCGCCGCGATCAAGTGCACGCTGTCGAATTGCTCCAGCATCTGAATCGCCGTGCCCTTGAATTCGTTGAAATCTTCGTTCTGCACGATTTCAAGGATGCGCTCCGCCACGATCTTCTGCTTGCCTTCGATCGCCTCGGCGATCGTCGGCACGTTCCGCTTCGGAATCTTATGGCGCGTAATCTTCTCGATGAAGTGCAGGTGGTCGATCTCGCGAGGCGTGACGAACGACCAAGCGGTGCCTTCCTTGCCGGCGCGGCCCGTACGGCCGATCCGGTGCACGTAGGATTCCGGATCCTGCGGCAAATCGAAATTGATGACGTGCGTGACGCCCGAGACGTCGAGGCCGCGCGCCGCGACGTCCGTCGCCACGAGCACGTCGATGCTTCCGTCGCGGAACTTCCGCATGACGGCGTCGCGCATGTTCTGGGACAGGTCGCCGTGCAGACCGTCCGCGGAATAGCCGCGCTTCTGCAGCGCCTCGGACAGCTCGTCGACGCGGCGCTTCGTCCGGCCGAAGATGATCGCGAGCTCCGGCGACTCCATGTCGAGCAAGCGGCACAGCGCGTCGAATTTACCGCGTTCGTGCACCTCGATGTAAGACTGCTGGATGAGCGGCGCGCTCACTTGCTTCGGAACGACCGAGACGTGCTTCGGATTTTTCAAGAACTGCTGCGCAAGTCGCTGAATGTTCGACGGCATCGTCGCCGAAAACAGCATCGTCTGCCGCTCTTCGGGCACGGACGTAAGGATCGCCTGGATATCCTCCAAGAAGCCCATGTCGAGCATCTCGTCGGCTTCGTCGAGCACGACGAAACGAACGTCGTCGAGCTTCAGCGTTTTCCGATTAATGTGATCCTGCAGACGCCCCGGCGTACCGATGACGACTTGCGGCCCAGGCCGCTTCTTCAACGCCCGGATTTGCCGGCCGATGTCTTGACCGCCGTAGATCGGCAGCGTGTTGATCCCTTTAAACCGTGCCAGCTTGCCGATTTCGTCGGCGACCTGGATCGCGAGTTCCCGCGTCGGACACATGATGAGAGCGGCGACCTTCTCTTCGGACGGGTCGATCGTCTGGATGAGCGGAATCGCGAACGCCGCCGTCTTCCCCGTGCCGGTTTGCGCTTGGCCGATCAAGTCGCGGCCTTCGAGCGCGATCGGAATCGCCTTCTCCTGGATCGGGGTCGACTCCTCGAACCCCATCTCCGTGATGGCCCTAAGGACTTTCGCCTCCAGGCCGAATTCGCTGAACGTTTTCAAATTTGCTTCAAACTCCTTTACCAATATGGTCTGCGAACGATACTCTTAAGCCGCTTCAGACCAGACACGCAGGTACTTCTCCCTCGAGCCGAATTTCCATTAGACCGGGCACACTACCCGAAAAAAAAGCATTTTCCTATGCGGAAAATACTAGCGCACTTAAGAATATAACCCCTATTATAGCATATGAAAAGTTTTCATTTCCAGTTTGGCGGAATGGGAAACGTCTCATAATAATTCTAGAGGTGACATTCAAGTGACGACACGGGCAAGAACGGTTCGGGAGTGCCTATCCATCATCGGCGGGGCCGTCCTGATCGCGGCAGGTTTCAACGGGTTCCTGATCCCCCACCAGCTGTTAAGCGGCGGAGTGTCCGGCATCTCCATGCTGATCGGATACGTTGCGCATTGGAATATCGGATGGTTATATCTTGTGTTAAATCTGCCCCTTTTTATTTGGGGGTGGGTGCTTATCGGCAAGCGCTTCGTGGTCCTCAGCTTCCTCTCCGTCATCGCGACCGTCGTCGCGATGCAGCTCATCCCCGAGACCCGGTTCAATCAGGACCCGACGATCGCGTCCGTCTTCGGCGGCGTCCTCGTCGGCATCGGCACGGGCTTGTCGTTCCGCGCGGGAGGCTCGACGGGCGGCTTCGATATCATCGGCTCTATCGTGCTGCGCAAGTACGATTTCCCTTTAGGCGAGTTTCTATTCGGACTTAACGGGGTCGTCATCGTCGCGCTAGGGCTCATGGAACGCAATTGGGATTTGGCATTATATTCGACCGTCTCGATCTTTGTCACCGGCAAGGTGATCGACGTCGTGCATACGAGGCATGTGAAAATCACGGCGTTCATCGTCTCGACCAAGAAAGACGAGATGCTCGCGAAGCTGTTGGCCGTGCCGCGCGGCGTCACCGTCATCAAGACCCAGGGCGGATATTCCCAGAGCGATAACCACATGCTCATGACGGTAACGACGCGATACGAGCTTCAAGGATTGCTGAAGACGGTGCGCGACATCGACCCGAACGCGTTCGTCAATATGGTCGAAACGGTAGGCGTCATGGGCTTGTTCCGCAGAGAATAACGTTCACGAATCCGCCTTGAATGACATGCGCCTGACGTCATCGCGTAGGCTCCAGGGGATTTTTTCGCGCCGCCGGGACTAACCATAGGTCAATAAAGGGATGAAAATGAGGAAAAGGCGAACGTTATCTTTAAGTCATTCGGAAACATTCGTGTTTTCCCCGGATTTTTTCTCGAATGCTGTCGACTTTCCGTTCTTGTAAAAGAAAAAATGTATAGTATAATAACCACTGTACAAATCATTGTTGTTCCCATTGCATGACCAACGAATCAGGAGGTGTGAACCACTCTTTTTCGCATAATTGCTTACATACCAGCGAATGATGTAGGTAGCTTTTTCGGGAACGACTCCAACTCATGTGCTTAACCAAAATTTTTATAATTTCTAAACGGGGGTAATGGATTCAATGAAAAAATGGCTTTCGCTTACGATGATTTTCACGCTCGCGGCGACGATGCTCGCGGCTTGCGGCGGCGGCAACGCCGAGCAACCGGCGGACGAGACGCCTGCGGCGGAGCAGCCTGCGGCCGAGACGCCGGCAGCCGAAACTCCTGCGGCCGAACAACCGGCGAAGAGCGACATCAAGATCGGTATGGTCACGGACTTCGGCGGCGTTAACGATAACTCGTTCAACCAGTCCGCTTGGGAAGGCTTGAAGGCATTCGGGGACGCATCCGGAATTGAATACAACTATTTGCAATCTGCGCAAGATTCGGATTACATTCCGAACCTGAACCAATTCGTACAAGAAGGTTGGGACCTTATCTGGGGGATCGGCTTCCTGCTGCAAGACGCGATGCTCGAAGTCGCGAACCAAAACCCGGACGCGAAATTCGCGATCATCGACGGCGTCGTCGACGCTCCGAACGTCGCATCCGTCACGTTCAAAGAGCATGAGGGCGCGTTCCTCGTCGGCGTCGTCGCCGGTCTCATGACCGAGTCGAACAAGATCGGCTTCGTCGGCGGCATCGACATTCCGGTCATCCAGCGCTTCGAAGCGGGCTTCCGCGAAGGCATCAAAGCGGTGAACCCGGACGCGGAAGTCATCGAGAACTACACTGGCTCCTTCGCGGCCGCGGACCAAGGCAAAGCGGCTGCCGCCACGATGTACAACCAAGGCGCGGACATCATCTTCCACGCGGCCGGCGCGACGGGCGACGGCGTATTTAACGAAGCGCAAGAGCAAAAGGCCGCAGGCAAGAACGTCTGGGTCATCGGCGTAGACAAGGACCAATCGATCACGTTCGGCAACGAAATCACGCTCACGTCGATGATGAAGCGCGTCGATCAAGCGATGCAGACGGTTTCCCAATCGCTCGTAGACGGTTCCTTCACGCCGGGCATCGTCAACCTCGGCATCGCGGAGAACGGCGTCGGCCTTCCGGAGAACAACCCGAACGTTCCGGCGGACGTGCTCGCGAAGGTGCAAGAGTTCAGCGACAAGATCAAGAACGGCGAAATCGTCGTACCGGAAACGCCGGTTGAATAAGCGACGCCGGTACGCAATTCCATAAGCATCCATCAAACGAGAAGGCTAGTTTGCGCTAGCCTTTTTGTTTGTTACAATGGCTTCACAGGTACCGCGTTACGAATCGATTCTTGTATGTTCTAGGGGTGAAACTCGAATGGCCCAAACGCCGAATTTCGTAGTCGAGATGATCGGCATTACGAAGCGGTTTCCCGGGATCGTCGCGAACGACGATATCCACCTGCGCGTGAAGAAGGGCAGCATCCACGCGCTGCTCGGCGAGAACGGCGCCGGCAAGTCGACGCTGATGAACATCTTGTTCGGCTTGTATCAGCCCGACGAAGGCGAAATCCGGATCAACGAAAAGCCGGTCGCCATTACGAATCCGAACGTCGCCGGCGAGCTCGGCATCGGCATGGTGCACCAGCACTTCATGCTCGTCCATAACTTTACCGTCACGGAAAACATCATGTTAGGCGCGGAGAAGACGAAGAACGGCATTCAGCTCGACCAGCGCAAAGCCGCCGAGGAAGTGCGGGCGCTGTCGCAGAAATACGGCCTCGCCGTCGATCCCGACGCCCTGATCGAGGACATCTCCGTCGGACAGCAGCAACGCGTGGAAATTTTGAAAACGTTGTATCGCGGCGCCGACATTCTCATTTTCGACGAACCGACCGCCGTCCTTACCCCGCAAGAAATCCAGGAACTGCTGGCGATCATGAAGTCGCTGGTCGCTTCGGGCAAGACGATTATCCTCATTACGCATAAGCTCAAGGAAATCATGCAGGTTTGCGACACGGTAACGATCATTCGGCGCGGCAAGGTCGTCGATTCGCTGCCCGTCGCGGGAAGCAATCCCGACGAATTGGCCGAGAAGATGGTCGGCCGCGAAGTCAGCTTCCAGGTTCAGAAGAAGGACACGGTTTATACCGAGACGATGCTCGAGGCGCGGAACGTCACGCTCGCCGACGATCGCGGCGTTAAAGCGTTGGACGGGCTGTCGTTCGAGCTGCGCGCGGGCGAAATTTTCGGCATCGCGGGCGTCGACGGCAACGGCCAGAAGGAGCTCGTCGAAGTGCTTACGGGACTGTCGAAGCCGACCGGCGGCGAAGTGCTGCTCAAGGGGAAGCCGATCGCCGGCGCCTCTCCTCGCTCGATTTCCGAAGCGGGCGTCGGATACATTCCGGAGGACCGCCACAAGCGCGGCCTCGTGCTCGACTTCGACATCGGGGAGAACATGGCGCTGAAGGATTATTACGCGCCGAAGTTTTTGAAGTCCGGCCTGCTCCAGTACGGCCGAATTTACGAGAAGGCGCGGGAGCTTATCCGCCAGTTCGACGTGCGTACGCCCGACGAACGGACGAAGGCGCGCGCGCTCTCCGGCGGCAATCAGCAGAAGATCATCATCGCCCGCGAGGTCGACGCGAATCCGGACGTGCTGATCGCCGCCCAGCCGACGCGGGGGCTCGACGTCGGCGCGATCGAATTCATTCACCGCCGTCTCGTCGAGCAGCGGGACCAAGGCAAGGCGGTCCTGCTTATCTCGCTCGAGCTGGAAGAGATCATGTCGCTGTCCGACCGAATCGGCGTCATCTATGAAGGGAAGCTGGTCGGCATCGTCGAGCCGTCGAAGACGGACGAGAAGGAGCTCGGTCTCATGATGGCCGGCGCGAACGCGAAGGAGGGAGCGGCGCGATGAACGCGAAAGAACGTAATACCGACGTCTTCTTCCTGCCGCTGATCGCCATCGTCCTCGGCCTCGCGCTCGGCGCGGTCATCATGCTGCTAGGCGGCTACGATCCGATCGCCGCTTACCGGGCGCTGCTCAATAAGGCGTTCGGCAGCATGTACAACTTCGGGGAGACGATCCGCCAAATTACGCCGCTCATCCTGACGGGTCTCGCCGTCGCCTTCGCGTTCCGAACGGGCCTGTTCAACATCGGCGCCGAAGGACAGTTTCTCGTCGGCTCGTTGGCGTCGCTCTACGTCGGCGTCGAATGGACGTTCCTGCCGACGGTGCTGCACGCCGCCGCGGCCGTCGCCGCCGGCGCGCTCGCGGGCGCGTTCTGGGGCGCCCTCGTCGGCTACGCCAAGGCGAAGCGCGGCGTTCACGAGGTCATCACGTCGATCATGCTGAACTGGATCGCGCTCTTCTTCGTGAATTACATGGTCAAGACGTTCTTCCTGCCGGCCGGCCAGCAGCGTTCGGTCGCCGTCGCGGAGACGTCGTACTTGAACATTCCGTTCGTCACCGAGCTGTTCAGCAACGCGCGGCTTAGCTTCGGCTTCGTCATCGCCCTGCTCTGCGCCGTGTTCTTCCATTATTACTTGTTCCGGACGAAGGGCGGCTTCGAGCTGCGAGCGGTCGGCTTCAATCGGCACGCCGCGCAGTACGCCGGCATGAACGTCAACGGCGGCATCGTCCGGGCGATGGCGATCAGCGGCGCGTTCGCCGGCATCGCCGGCGCCGTCGAGGTGCTCGGCGTGTTCCATTACCAGTCCGTGCTTACGGTATCGCCGGGGTACGGCTTCCAAGGCATCGCCGTCGCCATGATCGGCGGCACGGCCGCGTTCGGCACCGTGCTAGGCGCCGTCCTGATGGGCATCCTAACGTTCGGAGCGGCCGGCATGAAGTTCGGCGCGAACGTACCGCCGGAGCTCGTCAACATCGTCATCGCGTTGATTATCTTCTTCCTGGCGGCGAGCGGCATCATCAAGCCGGTGACGCGTTGGTTTCGCGCCCGGAAGCAGCGGAAGGAGGCGGCCTAGATGAGCGGCTGGGACATCGGCAGCGACTTAATTCATATCACCCTCGTGTACGCTACGGCGCTTATGTTCGGCGCGCTCGGCGGCCTCTGGTCCGAACGATCCGGCGTCGTCAACATCGCCATCGAAGGCATGATGACGATCGGCGCCTTCACCGGCGCGGTCGTCACCTACTTCGCCGGCTCGCCGTGGATCGGCTTCATCGCCGCGGCCGTCGCGGGCGCGATCTTCGCGCTGCCGCATGCCGTCGCGTCCGTCACGTATAAGGCCGATCAGACGATCAGCGGGGTGGCGCTCAACTTCCTCGCGGTCGGACTCGGCTTATACCTGACGAAGCTGATTTTCGACGGCCAGGGCCAATCGCCGAACCTGGCGAGCGGCGGCACGAGCTTAATGATCGCGAAAGTGCAAATCCCGTTCCTATCGGACATCCCGTTTTTCGGGCACGCCTTCTTCGAAGCGTACCCGACGACGTACATCGTCCTCGCGCTCATGCTCGTCACATGGTATATCTTGTTCAAGACGCCGTGGGGCCTTCGGATCCGCGCCGTCGGGGAACACCCGAAGGCGGCCGATACAGCCGGCGTGAACGTCTACCTCGTCCGTTATATGGCCGTGCTGACGAGCGGCGCGTTCGCCGCCATGGGCGGCGCGACGCTGGCGCTCACGACGACGGCGAGCTTCTCGCATTCGACGGTGGCGGGCCAAGGCTACATCGCTCTGGCGGCGCTCATCTTCGGAAAGTGGCATCCGATCGGCGCCGTCGCGGCCGCAGCCTTCTTCGGCGTCGTGACCGCCGTCAAATTCTTGCTTCCGTACATCGGGCTCGGACACGTGCCGCTGGACATCATCTCCATGCTGCCGTACGCGCTGACCTTGATCGTGCTCGTGTCCTTCATCGGACGCGCCACGGCGCCGCTGGCGTCGGGCGTGCCGTACGAGAAGGGCTCCCGGTAACGTTAGTAAGGGGGCTGTCCCAAAAGTGGGTAAAATCCACTTACGAGTAGCCATCCACCTATGAAAAAACTTGAAAACGGTCGGTCAGGAGTGTTCTATTCCTGACCGACCGTTTTCTCACTTTTGGCAAGCAGGAAACGCCGGAATTACCGGTTGTTTTTCATTTCTTTGGTTGGCGGCGGGGAGCGATTTCTTTGCGTTTTTCTCACATTTCCTTGCTGTTCCAATTGGGTTTAACGACGACAGGCGGCTCATTCGGTTTTACGGAAGCGCGAGCCGGAACCCGCCCTTAAGTCATTTTACGACTTTTGGGACAGCCCCCTATTATTTCACGGCATAACGCCGACCTCCGAGTGGAACATTGAACATATGTCGTACACTCAGAAGGAGGACGCAAGCATGCTGCTTCGATTTCTCTTGAAGGCATTATTGAACGGCGTCATCGTCGTTCCGCTCTTGCTCTGGTTCGGTACGGTGATGTTCTGGGAAGCGGTCGCCGCGGCCGTCGTCTTAACCGTCATCGCCTATTTCATCGGCGACCGCGTCATTCTGCCGGCGACGAACAACTTGACGGCGACGATCGCGGACTTCGGACTGACGTACGTATACGTCTGGATGGTGGGCGCGTTCCTCGGCTGGAACGTATCGCTCGGCGAAACGTTCTGGATCGCCCTCGGCGTCGCGGCCGTAGAGCTGCTGTTTCACACGATGCTGCCGCAGAACGATTCCCCGCGGGTTAAGATTTGACGCAGCGAGGGCCTGTCTCCATGTTGGAGACAGGCCCTTGCTTCATGTAACGGGAAAAGCTCCCTCTAAATAAGACTCATCCCTGCAAAAAAACACATTACCGGGAAAAGCTCCCTCTATATCGACTCTTGGCCACTGTTTTTATAAGAACTCCCAGATTTACACGGAGCTTTTCCCGCTAAGTCCCACGACTGCCTCGCCGGAGCGTGCCCCGCTGCGCCGCATGCGTAAGCAGGAAGGCGACGCCCGCGATTCCCGCGACGACGGCCCCGATCATATAAGCGGATTCGTACCCGCCCCATCCTTCGATCCACCCCCCGAGCGTCCCGCTCGCCAGTCCCGTCACGCCGACGAACATCGCCGAGAGAATCGATTGGCCCGTCGAGCGGAACTCGTTCGGCACGATGCGGACGACGTAAGCGACCGCCGACACCCAGAACACGGCGTACGTGATCGAGTGGCTCGCCTGCATGACGAGCAGCAGCAGAGGATCGGTCGCCAGCGCGTAGACGATCCACCGGACGACGTACAGCAGCCCGACGACGCCGATAAGCGCCAGCTCGTGCACCTTGTGCAAGTACCGGTGCAGCAGCGCGAACGTCGGCACCTCGCTTAACGCGGCGATCGACCACGCCAATCCGACCATCTGCTCGCTCGCGCCCAGATCGCTCATATGGAGCCCGAGGAAGCCGTCGTTCATCCGATGCGGCAGCATCATCACGAAGACGAGCAAGAGGAACCAGAGCAACGGGCGGCTCCGGACGACGGTCGACAGCGACCGCAGCGTAATCGGCGGAGCGGACGCCTTCACATCCTTCAGCAGCGCGGCCAGGAGCATCGGGAACAGCCAGACCCCCCAATAAATCCACTTCAGATTGTCGACGCCGCCGATCGCGACCAGAATCGCCCCGGACAACGCCGCGAATATCGAAAATCCGATCGACCCCCACATGCGCACCGTGCCGTAGCTGACGCCGGCGTCGGTCGCCGAACGAATCGTCAGGGAGTCTAACAGCGGCGACGACGGCATAAGAAAGAAATACAGCAACGTCGTAAACAACAACGTGATCGGGAAGCCCGTTACGGTGAACAAGCCGATGCTGCATAGAAGCTGCAGCGACCATAACAGCAGGAGCACCCACTTCACGGTTTGGAACCGGTCGCTGACGTACCCCCACACCGGCTGGGCGACGATCGCTACGAACGGGCCGACCATAAGCAACAGACCGACCTCTACGGCGGTATATCCTTTGAAGGCGAAGTATAACGGCAAGTACGGCAGCAGCACGGCGTTAGAGCAATAGTAGAGCGCATTGAGCGCCTTCACGATGGCTAGTTGTCTGTTCAAGTCGGTCCATCCTATCCGCTGGTCATTTTCCATACATCCCTACATCCTACTCCATTCTCGAAAAAAAGAGAAGTTGCCCGCCCAACATTCGACGCCGTGGGACAAAAAACCACTGTGCCCCGCTCGAACCGTGTCATATAATGGGGACAGTGAACATTGGGGGAGTGCGTTGACATGGAAAGTATCATTGCCGTATTGCTGCTGCTGCTCGGCGGCGGCGCCGCGCAGACGAGCGCGTTGGAGCCGTCGCTGGACGACTGGATCCGGGCGACGGAGCAGGCGAGACAAGCGGCCGTTCACGCGGAGACCGGCTCGTCCGGCATTCCGATGATCGAGAAGGACGACCCCCAACCGGACGCCCCCGTCGTGAAGGGGGTATATGCGACCGCCCACAGCGCCGGCGGCGCGCGTCTCGAGACGCTGCTTACGCTCATCGACGACACCGAGCTCAACAGCCTCGTCATCGACGTGAAAGACGACTACGGTTACATTACGTACCCGACGCAAGACCCCGTGCTGCTCGAGATCGGCACCGCGAAGAACATTATCCGCGATCCTTCCGCCCTGCTTTCCCGTCTGGCGGAGCATGAGGCGTATCCGATCGCGCGCATCGTCGTGTTCAAGGATTCGGTGTTGGCCGAGAAGCGGCCGGACCTGTCGTTCGTGACGCCCGAAGGCGCCGTCTGGAAAAACGGACGCGGCGAGTCGTTCGTCAATCCGTACCGGAAGGAAGTATGGGAGTACAACGTGCAGGTGGCGAAGGAAGCCGCGAAGCTCGGTTTTAAAGAAATCCAGTTCGATTACGTGCGGTTCCCGGAAGGCTTCGAGAACAAGGCGGACGTCCTCGCCTACCATAAGGACGAACGCAAGCGGATCGAGGTCGTCGCCGACTTCGTGAAATACGCGCGGGAGCAGCTGTCGCCGTTGGGCGTCCGCGTCTCCGTCGACATCTTCGGGTACGCCGCGTCGGTTCCGGCCGCCGAAGGGATCGGGCAAGATTTCGAGCTCATCTCGAAATACGTGGACGTCATCTCGCCGATGGTATACCCGAGCCATTACTCGACCGGCTGGTTCGGCTCGAACGTTCCGGACGCGGCGCCGTACGTCACGATCGACGGCGCGATGAAGGATACGTTCAAGAAGCTGGAGCCGCTGGGTCCTTTTCAACCGATCGTACGGCCTTGGATCCAAGATTTCACCGCGTCGTGGGTGAAGGGCTACATTAAATACGGCAAGAAGGAAGTCGAAGAGCAGATTCGAGCGCTGAAGGATAACGGCATCGAAGAATTTATGCTGTGGAACGCGGTCAACCGCTACACCGAAGGCGTCGACTACGACTTGGAATAATCGAACGGACGGCGCTTCCCCCGCTTGATTGCGGCGAGGGGGGCGCCGTTCGGTTTGCCGCCGCGAACCGGGGTTACGAACCGGATCGGTAATAAGACGCCTTCGTCCCCCATTTCGAGCGAATCGGGCGGAGGCTTTCCCGTTCGTATGCCGATATTCGGGCCGTCGATGGAAGGGATGTTTTCCCGTTCAAGCCCCCCGCCCGGAGCCGATTCTGCTATAATGGAGAAATTGTATTCATTCAATAGTATACCAACGAGTAAGGGAGCGAGACGTACCGATGGGAGAAACCGCCGCAGCCGTAACGACACCGAATGCCTCCGCCCCGGGGACGAAGTCCGGCATTCCGACGATGAGCAGCCTCATGCGATTTTTCATCCCGCTCGGCTTCGCCGCCTGTCTCGTCAGCATCACCCACTCCATCATCCACTCCACGCTCTCGAAGGCGTCGAATCCAGAGATCGCCATCGCGGCGTACGCGCTCGGGGCGAGCTTGTTCGGCTTAACCGAGCGGCCGGCGGTGCTCGTTCGCCAGACCTGCTCCGCGCTCGTGCGCGACCGCGTGTCGTTCCGGGCGATGTCGGGCGTCACGTGGATCTTGATCGCGGCGACCGTCGCGTTCGGCGCGCTGATCTGCTACACGCCGGTCGGCGCCTTCGTATTTCGCGACGTATACGGCGTCGACGAAAGTCTCGTGCCGGCGATCGTGTCTGGCTACCAGTTCTTCATGTGGGTCAGCGTCTTCTCGGCGCTCCGTTGTTTGTACCACGGCGTCATCATTAGCCAGATGCGCACGAAGTGGGTGACGATCGGCATGATCGTCCGGCTCGCCGGCATGTTCGCGTTGTCGCAATATTTCGTTCGCACCGATACGGTCACCGGCGGCTGGGTCGGCGCGTTCATCTTCGCCGCCGGCATGCTGATCGAAGCCGGCGTCTGTTATTGGGAAGGCCGCACGCTGACGCGGAAGCTGCCGGAGCGCGTCGAGGACCACGGCATCACGTCCAAACGCCATATATTCGGCTTCTACCGGCCGCTGTTGTATTCGTCCTTCATCGTCATCGCCGTCGCTCCGGCGACGAACGCGCTGCTCGGCAAGACGCTCGACGTCGAACTGTCCATCGCCTCGTTCGCCGTAGCCTCCAGCGTGTTCGGCGTTATCATGAGCGTATTCACGTACATTCATCAGATCGTGTTGAATTTCTATCCGTCGTCGCCGCGGCTCGTCTTCCGCTTCCAACGATTCGTCGGCTTCGCGCCGGGACTGCTGACGGCGGCGATCTTCTTCACTCCGGCCGGCGCCTTCCTGCTGGACGAGGTCATGGGGCTGACCGGTCGGCTGCTGCCGGCGACGCTCGACGTCATGAAGGTGTACGCGCTGCTCGCCCTCGTCCTGCCGTGGGTCGACTTCGGCAACGGCTTCCTGATGCTGTTCCGCCGCACGCACGTCTTCATGTGGTCCCAAGCCGCCAACACCGCGGCCTCGCTGACCGTGCTCGTCTCGCTCGTCTTCTTCCTCCCGGAGTGGAACGGCGTCATCGGGCCGCTCGTCTTGACCGCCGGGTCCGCCGCCGAGCTGACGGTCGTCGCGACCGCGCTGTACCGCGCCCGCTGGGACATCGGGTGGGCGCGCCCCGCGCGCGGCAAGTAACCGACATATTTCTCCCCGTACTCTGGCAAAGCTAGTGTGGGGGGAATGCATCATGAGCAGACAGTTGCAGACGGACGCCCAGTTCGAGCGCGCGCTTCGTTCGCGGGCTTCCGTATACGCGAAGGACAAGCTTGGAGGCAATCTCGACTTCGTCGGCGCGCTGGACGCGTTCAATCCGATTTACGTGACCGTCTCCGGAGCCCGGCTGTTCCGCGGCGATTTCGAATTCGCGACGATCCATTCTCGCTAACGCCCCGCATGCCCCCGTTCTCCGCCGAGGACGAGGGCATTCGCCTGTCCGCGGCGGTCTCTGCCTTCATATCCTATAGCGAGCTACGACATAGGAAGAAGGAGACGAGGGGATCATCATGGAAAACGGGTTGAACCGTCGAGACCGCCATGCGATTCGCGATTGGATCGATACGCTGTCCGTCGCGCCGGGCGCCGGGAATCGGAAGGCTCCGGCGCTCGGGTACCCGTTGCTCGGCGCCGGCAAACATCGATTCGTCTTTGATATCGGAGACGGCCGCATTTTGAAGGTGGCCCGGGTGCCGAAAGGGATCGATTGCAACGCGCAGGAGGCGTCGCTGTATCGAAGAGCGCCGAGCGCGCTGCGAAAACATCTGTGCCCCGTGACGGCGGCCGGTCATGGCTGGGTCGTCATGAAGAAGATGACCCGGCCCGTGCCGAGCGGGCGCGTCTGCGATCGACAGCTGAAACGCGTCAGGGAGCTCGCCGACCGGTACGGCATCGCTATCTCGGACATCGTCGATCGGCGGACCGGCCGGCCGAGGCGGAACAACGTCCGCCTCGCGAAGGACGGCCGCGTCGTCCTCATCGACTACGCCAACGTGTACGCGGAGCGAAACCAGCTGGTCGCGTTCTTCCGCCGGGCGTTCGGCCGCTGATCCCGGACCGAAAAAAACAGGCCCCGCGTTCCGCTCGTTACGTTCGAGCGGCCGCGGGGCCTTCCTGCGTTTATTGCGATAATCGAAGCGCCAAATCGTACAAGTCCTTGTTGAACGGCTTCTTCGTGCTGACGACCTTCTCGATGTCGGTGGCGACGAGCTCGTTCTGGATGACGCCGACCGCCTTGCCGGAGTCGCCCGCGATCAAGCGGCGCACCGCGAAGTCGCCTAAGCGGCTTGCGAGAATTCGATCGTTGTGCGTCGGCGAGCCGCCGCGTTGGATATGACCGAGAACGGTCACCCGGCATTCGATGCCGCTCGATTCGGTGATGCGGTTGGCGATGTCTTCGCCCTTGCCCACGCCTTCGGCGACGAGGATGATGCTGTGCCGCTTGCCGCCGGCGAAGTGATGCTTCATCGAAGCCGAAATTTGGTCGAGATCGAACGGCATCTCCGGCACGAGGATCGCTTCGGCGCCGCTCGCAAGGCCCGCGTACAACGCGATATCGCCGCAATGGCGGCCCATGACCTCGACGACGGACGAACGTTCGTGCGACGTCATCGTATCGCGCAGCTTGTTCACCGCGTCGACGACGATGCCGACCGCCGTGTCGAAGCCGATCGTGATATCGGTGAACGGGATATCGTTGTCGATCGTGCCCGGGAGCCCCATCGTCTTGATGCCCTGCAGCCGAAGCTTGTTCGCGCCTTGATACGAGCCGTCGCCGCCGATGACGACGAGGCCGTCGATGCCGCGCTTGCGCAAGTTTTCCGCGCCGATCTGCTGCCCTTCGAGCGTCATGAACTCCTTCGAACGAGCCGTCTGCAGAATCGTGCCGCCTCGCTGAATGATATCGCCGACGCTGCGCAAATCCATCTCGCGGATGTCGTCGTGAATCAATCCGTGGTAGCCCCGCTGCACCGCGTACACCTTCAATCCGTGGAACAGCGCGCTGCGCACGACCGCTCGAACGGCCGCGTTCATCCCTTGGGAGTCTCCTCCGCTCGTTAATACCGCAATCGATTGTACAGACATGGTCTCTGCCATCCTTCCTTACCTCTGTTTAAGATCTGGCGTCTTGAATTTGCGGCCGGTCGATGCCTTGCCGCTTGCGGATCCATACGCTGTTCGCCCAGAAGAACATCCGCGTCAACGGGCTGTTCCGCATCAGCCGCTTCGTGACGCCGGCGACGTCCTCCTGCCGCCTCACCTTCGGATCCGATAAATACAACGCGAGCAGCCCTTCGACGATCATGCCGTGAAACCGCCGGTCGTCGAGCTCCCGTACGCGTTCCCTAGCCGTTCCGGCGATCCATTCGATGCGCTCCGCCGTCCGGCGGGCGTCGTCGAAATACTCGCAGAAGTTGAGGTCGCCCCCGATTCGATCCTCTTCCATGTCGATCAAGTAATCGAGCAGGATGTGAAGACCGCAGACGTACGGAAAATAGGCGTTCCGGGCGCGCTCCGCGCGCCCTTCCGTAACGCCCTCGCCCGCCGCGACGGCGAACAAATAAAACATGCCCAGCGTGGAGCCGGTCGCCGCGGCGAACTCGTTCCAGCCGAGCTCGGGGCACTTGTCCCGATGCGACGACCACCAGCCGGTCAGCGCCGGCTCGCGGTCCTCCCGGCGGATGTGCTTATGCACCTGCAAGTCGCCATACAGGCCGACCAGCTCCTTCACGTACGGCTTGACCGCGTCGTACGACGGCAGCGTCGCGATATTGTCGCGGCACGTCTCGACGAGGCGGCGCAAATATCCGCCGTCCTCCCGTTCCGCGCGCAGCTCGTAATAATCCGACAGCGGCAGCTCCGGGTCGACCGCTTCGTGCATCGCGAGATGCAGCTGGCGGAAGTCCGCCGCATCCATCGACGTCGACCGATCGCATAGGTTGTCCAAGTAATCGCTGATCGTCTGCAGCGCCACGATGAGCGGGATGAGGGCGCTCCGGCGCTCGGGACGCAATAGCGCGTAGACGGAGCCTCCTTCGCAATGGAACCGTTTCGTCGACAGGCTGGCGATCGCCTGCGTTCGCAGCTCCGCGTCGGGAATCGCGGATGCCTCCTCCGTCCACCGGTCCAGCTCCCGGGCGACTTCCGGGAGTACCTGCCGGTATACACGCAGCATGAGCGAGAGCGGCCCTCGCGGCGCGGCGCCCGCTTCGCGTCCGGAATCAATCAAGCGACGTACCTCCGAAGCATTGATGCAAGCAGTAGCGAGCGACGGCGGTCATCTCGGCGCGCTGCAGCCGCTCGAGCTTCCCGATTTCGGCCGCGTCGCCCCCTTGCAGGGCGCGTTCCACCGCCCGATTGAAGGCGGACGGATCCCAGCCGCCGCGGGCGACGAACGCTCCGCCGCCCTCCGCGAGCGCCGCTTCGCGGGCGATGTCCGCGTAACACGGATGCGCGCCGACGCGGCGAAACCAATAGTCCGCGTTCCAATAATCGCCTTCCATCCGATGCATAATGCCGTGAAGCAGACTGCCCGTCGGCGAATGCAGCTCCTGCGACAACGCATGGGAGCCGTCCAGATCGTCGTTCCACAGCAGCAGCGCGGAGCGAAGCGCCCTCGCCTCCGGCGCGTCCCCCGGGGTCAGCCGACGAATCGCAGCGGAAACCGCCTCGTCCGGCGGCCGCTTAGGCGACAGCTCCTGCGGCGGCTCACGGTCTGCGAGCGCGGAAATCAAGCCGCGCGCTTCCTCTATGCTCATGCGTACGCCTCCGTCCGTCCGGAAAATTCTCCAACCAGTATAGCTAATGATGGGCTTTCACCGCAACGTCTTGGTTTAAGCGGAAATATAAATGCAAATCGTTGATGCGGCTCGCCCGCTCCGCGATATCCCACGTCAAAGCGCAGACGACTTCGAAGTTTTCCTCGTCGTCGAGCCGCGCCTGCAGAGCGACGATTTCCCGCTCGAAGGCGAAGATGCGGTCCGGGATCGCACCGCGCACCGTCTCCCAATAATACAGTATGGCCGACTGCTCCGCCGCGGTAAACTCGGTCCATTCCCGCCGCAGCTCCGGCGTCGGGATTCCGAGGCGAGCGTCGAACGCGAAATGCGCTTCCGGCGCGAAAGGCTCCATGGTCTCCCTCCTTCTCCGCTGATTCCGCAATCGTTGTTATCCATCATATCACGTTCGATCGTCCGACAGAAGCGCGCTTGACGCCCTGTCACAGAACGTTATAATTGTGATATGGTATTAGTACCAACTACTAAAAATATGAAACCGTGAGGCGTGAATTTTTAATGTCCTATCCTTTAATTAAAGCCAACATGCACGAACGCAGAAGCGTGCGGAAATATACGGACGCGCCGGTCTCCGTCGAGGACATCCAAGAAATTATCGACTGCGCCCGCTACGCCCCGAGCGATACGAACTCTCAGACGTGGGAATTCGTCGTCGTGCTGAACCGCGAGAAGATCGCGCGCATCGAAGAGCTGACGTGGGAGGCGTTGAACCGCCGCGCGGCGGAAGCGACCGAGCGCGGGCTCGAGAAGGAAGCGCGCTTGCTCGTTCGTTCTTTCGGTCCGTACGCGACCGCGTTCCGGGACGCGCCGGCGCTGATCGTCTGCCTCGCCACGCCGTACGCGTCCAAGTTCCGCGAGAAAATCTTCGATCCGATCGGGCTCGTTCCCGACGAGGTATGGCGCGAAGAAGGCATCAAGTCGAGCTGCCTCGCCTCGCAAAACCTGATGCTCGCCGCGCATGCCCGAGGTCTCGCCACCTGCCCGATGACCGGTCCCGTCTTGCTCGCGGAGGAGGCGCTGAAGGAATACCTCGGCATTCGCGACGAAGCGCAGGTCAACATGGTCATCGCGCTTGGGGTACCGGCGGATACGCCCGCCAAGCTGCCGCGCAAGCCGGTGGAAGACATTCTTACGATTATCGAGTAAGACGGCAAGAAACCGTCCGGGACCATTCCCGGGCGGTTTCTTCATGTTCGGGCCTATGCATCGGAACCCCTTACCCGAACTAGGCGCACATGTGCGGTTATAGGCGGAAGATTCCGCTAATGTCGACCGTTAGGCGGCGGGTCAGCCGTTGCCGCTCGCCGGCTTGCGGATCGACAACAGCCGCGTCGAGCCGGGAATGAACGTCAATCGGGACGGCGGCAGCCGGACGGCGGCGCCCGCCGACTCGAACTCTCGAACGATGTCGTCCAAGCCCGGATACCGCTCGTGCTTCAACGTATACAACGGATAAATCCGGACCTCGCCCCCCGGTCGCGTAACGCGGTACAGCTCCCTTAATGCGTCGCGGTGAAACTCGATTCCGAATTGTTCTTCATATAAGAAGAGGAAATGGCTGCACAACGTCAACGCGAACGCGTCGTCTTCGAACGGAAGGCGCGGCAGCGAAGCGGCCGTATACGACCCAGTCCCGGCTTCCGCTTCCGCCCGGTAATCCGCGATGAACCGCTCGAGCGACGCTTCCCGTTTCGCCCGGTGCGCTTCCGGCGAACCGTAGAACGTCCAGTCGAACCGATCTCTCGCCCGCTCCAGCTTCGCGGTCGACGACGCGATCTCCTCCGCGCTCTCCGCGTAGAGCGCCTCCGCGGATTTCGCGTAGCGCGGATCCGCGGACACGACCCGCGCCCCGCGCAGGCGCGCCTCCGCCGCGAACGACGACGCGCCGCCGGCGACGTCTAGCGTCGGCCCGCGGAAGGGCGCATCGCCCTCCAGCGCGAACATCGCCTCGTATTCCCGGTACGAGCGGCACGTCACGGCTACCCCCGTCTGCGGGTAGAAGGCTTCCTTTTTCCCATGATTCCCATGATTCCCTTGTTTCGCTTGGCTCATCTTCCTCATCTCTCCTCGCTCGGCTCTTCCCGGCCGCCTCCGCGACCGGCTTGACGGTATTGTAGCATAGGCGTTTGCATTTAGGGCACATTTTTTGTATGATGGCGCGGAAAGGGTGATGGACGGACATGGCGACGAAAAAGGTGCAGATCTGGAAGCGCGACAAGTGGAATATGATCAACGCCGAAGTGCGCGGGCGCGAGATCGAGGTTATCGAAATCAGCGATCAGTGGGGCGAGGAATCTCGGACTTTTTACAGCCGCGCGGAGCTGAAGCATTGGGTGGAGCAGCGCTTCGCGCCGGAGCGATTCAACGGCACGGAGGAAGAGCGCGCGCACATCGTCGAGCAATTCGAGGGTTTGTGACACATACATGGGAAAAGGCTGCCCGAAACGCGACGCCGCGCTTCGGACAGCCTTTTTCCATTTATACTTTGAATCGTCCGACCTGCTCCTGCAGCTCCGAAGCCATCTGGCTCAGATGGGACGAAGACGACTTCATCTCCTCCATCGTCGCCAGCTGCTCCTCGGTCGCCGCCGACACGTGCTGCGTGCCGGCCGCCGCTTGCTCGGCCACCTCGGCGATCTCCCGGAAGCTGTTCAACATCGCTTGGAACTGCCCCATGATCGCATCCAAATCCTCGGTGACGGACGCCGTGTCCGTCTCGACGCGAGCGGCCGAATCGGCGATCTCGCCGAACGCCGCCACGGACGCGTTCACGCTGTCCATCCCTTCCCGCAGTTGGACGGTCGCGCTCGTCATCGAACGCGACGCCTCGGCGATGCCGCCGCGAATGCCTTCCACGTGGACGGCGACCTCCTTCGCCGACGCGCTCGACTGCTCGGCGAGCCTCCGCACCTCGTCGGCGACGACCGCGAAGCCGAGGCCGTGCTCGCCGGCGCGAGCCGCCTCGATCGCCGCGTTCAGGGCGAGCAGGTTCGTCTGCGACGCGATGTCGGTAATGAGGCGCATGACGCTGCCGATCTTCTCCGACTTGTCGCCGAGCCCGCCGATGACGGTAGACAGCCCGTCGATGGCGCGCCCGAGCTCGTCCATCTTCGCGCGCAGCTCGTCCATCCGCCCGAGCCCGTCCCGCGACTGCTCCGCCGTCGCGACGGCGGTTTCCTTCATGCGGTGCATATTGCCGTTCATGCGCTCCGCCGCCGCCGCGATGTCGTCGGCCAGAGCGACCGCGCCGCGCACGCCTTCCGCTTGGCGCTCCGAGCCGACGGCCAGCTGCTGCGCCACTTCCGTAATCATCTCGCTCGATTGGCCGGTCTGCTCCGCGCTCGCCGTCAGCTGCTGCGAGGAAGCGGCGACCAGCTCGCTCGACGCCGCGACCTGCCGCAGCACCTCGCGCTGCGCTTCGAGCATGCCGCGGAACGAGCGGGCGAGATCGCCGAGCTCGTCCTTCGTCGCGATGTCGACGTTCACCGTCAAGTCGCCTTTCGAGGCGACGTTCATCATGTATTGCAGTCGCTTGACCGGATAGTTGATCAATCGGGACAGCCAGAGCCCGATCGCGATCGTGATCGCGGCCGCGACGACGATAATCGTCACGATCAGCGCGATCGATCCCGTATACGCCTGACCGAGCCGCTCGTTCGTCCGTTCGGCGTTCGCCGCGTTCTTCTCGGCCCATTGCGCTAGAATCTCATTGATTCGGTCCAGCTTCGGCTCGGCGTTCTGTTTAAAGTAGCGGAACGCGCGATCGGTGTTGCCCGAACGCTCCAGCTCCAAATTGAGCGCTTCTTGACTGGCGGCGCGGTATTCCGCGAGAAGGCCGTCCAGCTGTCGGACGAGCTCCGCCTCCTCCGCGTCCAGATGACTTGCTTTCAGGTTGGCGAACGCTTCGTCGAACTTCGCGTTCCGCTCTTCCGTTTCCTTCACCATTTCCTTCTGTTCGATGGGATCGTACGCCACCATAATATGGTACATATTCGCCTCGACGGCGCGCGAATGCGCGCGAGCTTCGTTGATCCACTTGATCGGAAGCACCCGTTCGTCGTACATCTCCTTGACGCCCGAATACGTGACGCCCGTCTGCGCGACGCCGATCACGCCCACGACTACCGTAAACAAGACCGACGCGGCGATAAGCGATAAGAGCTTATAAAACAACTTCAGGTCGGACACGAACGCCAACCGTTTCAGGACGCGCTGCAGCAACGAAAGATCATCCCTTTTCCTTTATGTAATCAGGCCTCCAAGCCTAGACCTATATTACCACGGTTTTCTTGAACAGTGGTGAAAAAACGAAAAAAACGCCTCACACGACGTGTAAGGCGCTCCAAGGTTTTCCATATATCGATCGTTCTACAGCTTCGTGTGCGGCAGCACGGTCGGCTCGGTCGCGACGTCGATCAGGAGCGGCGTCCCGACCCGGGTCGGATCGAATGCCGTCGCAAGCGCGGCGCGGAACGCCGCCTCGTCGTCGGCGCGCATGCCGAAGCCTCCGCATGCCGTCGCTATGGCGGAGAAATCCGGATTGTCGAGCTTCGCCTGCGACGCGTCGAGCCCGGCGAGCCGCATCCGGTTGTACTCGATCGCGTACGACCCGTTGTTCAGGACGACGAGCGCGATCGGCAGCCCCAGCTTCGCCGCCGTCTTGAATTCGATCAGCGTCTGCTGCACGCCGCCGTCGCCGGCGACCGCGACGATCGGGCGGCCGGACGATGCGAGTCCGGCCGCGATCGCCGCCGGCAAGGCGAAGCCCAGCGTCCGCAGCGTGCCCGAGACGAGCAGCCGCTGCCCGCGGTTTTCGAACGCGCGCCCCCACCACAGCGAGTGGTCTCCGGTGTCGAGCGCGACGATCGCTTCGGGCGGGATCGCCTCCGACAGCAGCTTCATGATCCGCGGCGGCGTCATCGGCGTCCCGGTCTGATCCGCCTCCGCCTCGAGTCGCTTCATCCAGTCCATGCGCAAATCCGTGACGCGCCGCTGCCATGCCGCCATGCGCTTCTCGTCGCGCGCGAGCGTCTTCGCGAACCCGGCGAACCGCGGCATGATGTCCGCTAGATCGCCGACGAGACCGCGGACGATGCCGTGACCGATGCCGATGTTCTCGCGGATCGCATCGATCTGGACGACGCGCGCGGTCGGCGGCGTATATTCGTCCGGCCACCAGGTCGCGCCGCAGACGACGACGAGGTCGCTCTCCGCCATCGCGACGCTCGCCGCCTCGCTGCCCGCGAGGCCGAAGCCGCCGACGAACAGATTGTGCCCGTTCGGGAACACATGCTTCGCCGGCAGCGTCGTCGCCACCGCGGCGCCGAGCGCCTCGGCGAGGGCGAGCGTCTCGCGCTCGACGCCTTCCACCCCGCGCCCGAGCAGCAGCATCGGCCGCTCCGCCTCCGCGATCAAGCGGAACGTCGCTTCGACGTCCTCGGCCGGCGCGAGCAGTGGCTGGTGCAGATGCGCCGTATACGGCAGCGGCGCGCCCTTGACCGGTTCGAGGAACATCTTCTTCGGAACCGACAGATGCGTGACCGCGCCGCGAACCGAGCTGAGCGTCAGGCACCGCTGCAGCATCTCCGGCAGCGCATCCGGGTGCGCCAGCAGCTCGCTGAACGCGGCGAACGGAGCGACGGTCAGCTGCTGCTGCAAGTACTGCTTCGCGCTCGTGCCGATCTTCGCTTCGTCGACTTGCCCCGTAATGGCCAACACGCCGGCATGGTCGGCATACGCGTCCGCGAGGCCGTTCATCATATTCGTGAGGCCCGGACCGCACGTGCCGAGCACGACGCCGACCCGCCCGGTCAGCTTCGCCTCGGCCGCCGCCGCGAGCGCCGCGGCGTTCTCGTCGAGGAAAGGAACATATTGGATTTTCCCATGCTTTGCTATATCATCTAAGAAGAACAAATTCGCGTCTCCGAGCACGCCGTAGATGCGTTCGACTCCCCAAGCGGACAGCTGCTCCAAGAGGAATCGGCCGACCGTCAGACCGGCGTCCGGCTTCTTCGCGTCGGCGTTGACGGGTTCGTTCTGCAATCGATCGATCGTGCGTTCTAACAGCGTTGGCGCCATGCGTTCACTTTCCTTTCATGTTTTGGGTAGTGTACCCGGAAAGCGAGGTTTGAACCCCCTATGCAATCGTCCGGCGCGCTCGCGGTGTTTCTGGTCGTCTCCTTCTGCCTCGCCGCGGTCGTCATCCTGAAGCGCGAGTCGATTCCCGACCCGCTCCGCCGCCCGATCGCGGTCTCGACGCTCGTCATGATCGTCGCCGCGTTCGTTATGCTGCTCGTCACATTTTTTACGATGGGTTCGGAATAAGCTATAATATGGTAACCCTTGGCGCATACTAGCCGAATGGACTTCCGCAACGAAGGGGGCATTCGCGCGATGCGCCGAACTCGCATTCGGCTTTTCGCGTCGGTCTCGGCGCTTGCCGCGGCCGCCGCTTTATGTTTCTTACCAATACATACTTGGAGGGATACGATGGCTACGACGACGACGACAACCGCGCTTCCGAAGCGCGCCGACATGCCGGCCGAGCATCTGTGGAAATTGGAGGACTTGTATCCGTCGCAGGACGCTTGGAACAAGGAATACGAAGAAGTGAAAGGACTGCTCGGCGAAGCGGCCGCCTTCCAAGGCAAGCTGACGGACGCCGCCGCGCTGAAGAGCTGCTTCGAGCTCGAGGATAAGATTTCGCTGCTGACCGAGCGGCTCTACGTGTACTCCAACATGCGCCACCATCAGGACATGGCCGATCAAACCTATCAAGCGTTGTCCGACAAGGCGAAGAAGCTGTCCGTCGACGTCGGCGAAGCGCTCTCCTTCGTCACGCCGGAAATTTTGTCGCTCTCCGAGGAGCAGCTGAAGGGCTTTATCGCCGATCCGACCCTCGCGCCGTATAAGCATACGCTCGAGGAGATGCTCCGCCAGAAGCCGCACATCCTGTCCAAGGCGGAGGAAGCGCTTCTTGCGCAGGTGGGGAGCATTTCGCAGGCGCCGGGGAACATTTTCGGAATGATCAACAACGCGGACATGAAGTTCCCGACCATCAAGAACGACAAAGGCGAGGACGTCGAGCTGACGCACGGCCGGTACATTCAATTCCTGGAGAGCCGCAACCGCGAGGTCCGGGCGAATGCCTTCAAAGCGATGTACGCCACCTACGCCAAGCAAAAAAACACGCTCGCCGCCACGCTCGCCGCGAACGTCACGAAGAACCAGTTCTACGCGAAGGCGCGCAAGTATCCGTCGGCGCTAGAAGCGTCGTTGTACGGCGATAACATTCCGAAGGACGTCTACACGAACTTGATCGCGACGATTCACGAATCGCTGCCGTTGCTGCAGCGGTACCTCGAGCTCCGCAAGAAGCTGCTCGGCGTCGACGAATTGCATATGTACGACCTGTTCACCCCGCTCGTCGAAGAAGTCGACATGGAGATTTCGTACGAAGGAGCCAAGGCGAAGGTGTTGGATTCCCTGAAGCCGCTCGGCGACGACTACTTGAAGAACCTGCAAGCGGGCTTCGAAGAGGGCTGGATCGACGTGTACGAGAACGAAGGCAAGCGGTCCGGCGCGTACTCGTGGGGCGCTTACGGCACGCATCCGTACGTGCTGCTGAACCACAAGGATAACCTCAACTCGATGTTCACGCTGACGCACGAGATGGGTCACGCGCTCCACTCGCATTACTCGGATACGAACTTGTCGTACCGCGACGCGCAGTATACGATCTTCCTCGCGGAGGTCGCGTCGACTTTGAATGAAGCGTTGTTGATGGACTACATGCTCAAGAAGACGACCGACCCGAAGGAGAAAATGTACCTGCTCACCTACTACGCGGACCAATTCCGCACGACGGTGTTCCGCCAGACGATGTTCGCCGAATTCGAAATGATCATTCACGACAAGTCGGAGGCGGGCGAATCGCTGACGCCGCAGGCGCTCAGCGAAATTTACTACGAGTTGAATAAAAAGTATCACGGATTCGACGGCATGATCGTCGATCAGGACATCGAGATGGAATGGGCGCGCATCCCGCACTTCTATACGAGCTTCTACGTGTACAAGTACGCGACGGGCTTCTCCGCGGCGACGTCGTTCGCGAAGCAAATTCTCGACGAAGGCCAGCCGGCCGTCGACCGCTACCTCGGCTTCCTGAAGAGCGGCGGCAGCGACTTCTCGATCAACATTTTGAAGAAGGCGGGCGTCGACATGTCCTCGCCGGCCCCGATCCGCGACGCGATGGAAGTGTTCCGCGGGTTGGTGGAAGAGATGGAGCAGTACGTGAAGTAGTTTGTTCGGCATGCAGAGGCCCCGCGCGATCGGTTGCGATCGCACGGGGCTTTTTTTGCGCCTGCCGGCGCCTCCGCGGCGGTTTACCCTCACATATGCGCTTATCTCCGCCGTTTCCCCCGCCAACCGCCGCTTTAACCTCGCATGTGCGCTTATCTCCGCCGTTTCCCCTGCCAACCGCCGCTTTAACCTCACATTCGCGCGTATCTCTGCCGTTTTCCCTGCCAACCGCCGCTTTAACCTCACATTCGCGCTTATCTCTGCCGTTTCGCCTGCCAACCGCCGCTTTACGCTAAGAGCAAAATGACCTTCCTCGCTAGACGTCCTCTTGGTCATACCTTTCGAGGATGCTCCTTACTGCAACCTCCCGGCGCAACATCCCGTCCATAAGAGAAAGGATTCGCACGTATAGGAGGTATGACTATGAACCTACACAAGATCTCGGCGCTCGCCCTCTCGGCCGCGCTGGCGGCGAGCCTTGCCGGATGCGGAGCGAACGGCACCGCCCCGGCGGAGGGCGAGGCGCGGCAATCGGCGCCGACCGTCACCCCTTCCCCGAACGGCGGCGAACCGACGGCTCCCTTGCAACAAGCCCGCTTCGCGCCGGCAGACGTCGACCCGCGGCTCGTCGAAGCGCAGACGCGCTTCGCGTTCGACGTCTATCGCGAGCTGTCGGCGAAGGAAGCGGGCAACCGCTTCTTCTCCCCGATCAGCCTCTCCATCGCGCTCGCGATGACGATGAACGGCGCCGAGGGCGAGACGCTCGACGCGATGAAGCGCACGCTGTCGCTTGACTCGCTTGAAGACGACGAGATCCAGGCCGGCTACGAGGCGTTGGCCGACGTATTGATGCGCGGCACGGACGGCATACAGGTTGCGCTCGCCAACTCTTTATGGGCCGATGAAGGCGTGCCGTTCCGCGAGGCGTTCCTCGAGACGAATCGCGCCCGGTACGACGCGGCCGTCGAGACGTTGGACCTGCAATCCGCGGAAGCGACGGCGCGGATCAACGGTTGGGTTCGGGAGAAGACCAACGGCAAAATCGACAAGCTGTTGGAGGAGCCTTTGGCCGAAGATTCGATCTTGCTGCTGCTGAACGCGATCTACTTCGACGCCAACTGGGCTTCCCCGTTTCGGGAGGATCGGACTACCGTCCGTCCGTTCGACGGCCCGAACGGCGACGTCGACGCGTCGATGATGTTCCAAGAAGCGACGCTCCCGTATTTGGACGGCGACGGTTTCCAAGCCGTGCGTCTCCCTTACGCGGGCCGCGAGGCCAGCATGGTCGTCTTCGTTCCCGACGAGGGCGTCGCGCTGGACGACTGGATGAAGTCGATGGACGCCGCGCAGTGGAACCGACATATGAACGCGTTCGCGCCGACTCACGGCGTCGTCGGCCTGCCCAAGTTCAAAATGGAACAGAACCTCCCGTTGAACGACGCTCTCGACAATCTCGGCATGGGCGTCGCGTTCGATGACAAGGCCGCCGACTTCTCGCGGATGACCGAATTAACCGGGAACAACGCCGTATTTCTCAAGCAAGTCCAGCAAAAGGTCTTCGTCGACGTCCAGGAGCAAGGCACCGTCGCCGCCGCGGTCACCAGCGTCGAGGCCGGCGTCACCTCCGCCCCGGTCGTCTCGTTCGAGCTCGAGGCGAATCGACCTTTCTTCTTCGCGATTCGGGACGATCGAACCGGCGCGATCCTGTTTATGGGCGCCGTTTACGACCCGACGGCATCCTAACGACGATAAAGAGACCGTCCGGCATACCTAAGCCGGACGGTCTTCTTGACCTGTCGCTGCTCAACTTTTGACACCATTTCGCGCTCCCGCCCGGTTTTCCGCCGCTCTTCGCACGCCCACTGCCTGCCGACGCCCTCCCTCTCACCTTGCCCCGTACCAAACTACTCAAATTTTGATCCCTTTCTCGCCAACTGCTCAACTTTTGACACCATTTCGCGCTCGCGCCCGGTTTTCCGCCGCTCTCCGTCCGCCCACTACCCGCCGACGCCATCCATCGCAACTTGACCCGTATCAAACTACTCAAATTTTGATCTCTTTCTCGCGAACTGCTCAAATTTTGACGCCGTTTCGCGCTCCCGCCCGCACCAACGGAAAAAGAGGTTGCCCCTCGCCTCCTAGACGGGGACAACCTCTCCTGAATGAAACCTTACTTTACTGTCGCGTACGAGGACGCGATCGCACCGTTGACGCGCTGCCGCGCGCGAAGCAACCGCGCCGGGTCCGGCGCGCCCATCCGGAACGAGATGCCTTCCTCGCCGCCGAGCTCCTCCTCCGCGATCGCCAGCGCGGCGTCTCGGCCGATCCGGGACTCGAGCAGCTCGAGCGCTCGCAAATCCTGCAGCGCCTCCCGGAACACTTCCCAGCGGATCGAATCGATCGGACCGTCCGCGCCCGGATAGACGACGAACGCGTCGCCGGACGGGAACGCGCCGCCCGCGTCGGTCACGCGGAACGGGTCGATCTCCCGCTTGGAATATTGGGAGTACCAGAAGTTATACCCCCATTGCAGGAAGCCCGCGATCCGGAATTTGTACAGCTGAACGCCGAGCACCCGGTTGCGGGACGACGGCATCGCGAAAAACCGGTTGGCGACCCCGTCTCGGTTCTGGCTGCAGCAATAGTACGTCCAGAGCGGTTCGACGCCGGCCGCAAGGAACGGCTCGATGTGATTGTTCGCCGGCACCGGGATCGGGACGAGCCCTTGCTCGTAGAAGCTGTAGTCCGACAGCGCCTCGAAAAACGCGAAGCCGTCCAGATGCCGCATCAGCACCTGCTTCGCCGCGCGATAAAACTCCAGATTGTCCGGGATCGGTTCGTCGGACACGTGGAAGTAGACGTTCTTCTCCAGCCCGTTCTCCTTCAAATACGCCACTAACGCCGGAAGGAACTGATCCAAGAAGCGCCCGTACGCCTCGCCGGCCGCTTCCGTGTCCCAGCCGAAGATGCGCTTCTCTACCCCGTCGCGCACGGCGACGATCTTCGGCGCGTGCTTCGCCCCCCACTGCGTGAACAGATGGGACATCTCGAAGTGCCGGATGCCGACCCGATGGCATGTCGCGACCCAACGGTCCAGCCGCGCGAAGTCGAACCGGTACTCGCCGTCGCCGGTCTCCTCGACGCCGACCAGCTGCATCGTCGGTCGTTCGCCGCCGATCGCCGTATCGAGCGGCGGCGTGAAGAGCGGCGTCAATATCATATTGATGCCGTGGCTGTAAGCATTCGCCAAATACGTCTCGAGCAACCGCCAATGCGCCTCGTCGAACGCCTCGACCCCGTACCGCGTCGCGATGCAGTCGGCGTGGAACCACTCCGTATGCAGCAGCCGCTGCTCCGGCAGCTCCGCGCGCACGACCGTAAGCTCGAACCTCTCGGCCCCGAGCTCGCCCCCCTCGGCGTCCGTCAAGACGATCTCGATCGGGAACGCAGCCTCCGGCCCGTTGCCCGCAAGCGCGCTTGCCTCCGCTTCCGCCAGCGCCGGCAGCGTCACCGTCACCCACAGCGATCGCCATTGCTTCGGCAAGGCGCGCAGGTCGTCGCCCGCCGGAAACAGCGGATCCGGGTACAGTCCCGGCGTCGTCCGCAGGTACCCCTCGTCCGGATTCGAATACGCCGGCAGATCGGAAGGCGACAGGCCGACGGCGCGAACGGCGATATAAGGCTCAAGCGGCGAAGCCGCGCGAATGCGAAGCGCCGGGAGCAGCGTTTCGGAACGGTACGCGACTTGGAAGCTGAACGTCTCCCCCCACAGCGCGGAGCCTTCCCGCACCGGCGCGTCGGTCAGCGCCTCGTCGGCGAATACCTTGCTTAACGAGCTGAGACATCTGGTTTCGAACATGATTCCATCCCCTTCGAGTTCGTCGGTTTCCTGCTCTCATCGTAGCAAGCCCGACTTCCCGCCACAATCCGAAAATCGTAACCGAACTATAACGATATTGACCTTTCGTTTGTGCGTCGCCGCTTTTCGGGTACTCATTTTCCGCCGATCATGCTACAATTTCATCACCGCATTGACCTGCAACGAACGATGAAGGGAGCCCTCTCGAAAATGAAACAAGGCGCCTACGCCTTCCGCTACGCCGAAGCCGTTCCGTTCCTGCGGCTCGACTCGATCGGCTGGCAATACACCGACGATCCCGGCTACGGGCATCACGGCATGACGAGGCCCGATCGCGGGCATGTCATTTTCCAATATACGCTTAGCGGCGAAGGGAAGCTGCGATACGGCGGCGAAACCTGGTCCGTGCCTCCCGGCTCGGGCATTCTCGTGACCGTGCCCGGCGATTACCGATATTATTGGGAAAAGGACTCCGGAGCCCCCTGGGAGTTCCTCTGGATCAATATGGCCGGCGAAGACGCGGCCCGGCTCGCGGAACGCATCCGCGAACGGCACGGCCCCGTCGTTCGGCTGTCTCCCCGTTCCCGCGCGATCCGAAGAGGCTGGGAGCTGTACCGGACCGTCTCGGAGGACCGGGTCACGGACGCCGTCGAGCTGTCGACGCAAGCGTACGGATTCCTCGTCTCCATGCTCGAGCAGGAAGCGGCGGACGCGCCGGCGCCCGATCTGCCGGCGCCGCTGCGCAAGGCGACGCGCCTCATGAAGGAGCGGTTCCGCGAGCCGCTCGGCCTCGAGGAGATCGCCGCCCATAGCGGCGTATCCGCGGCGTACTTGTGCCGCTTGTTCCAAAGCCGGCTCGGCGTCTCGCCGCTCGAATACATGCGTCGCCGGCGCGTGGAAGCGGCCGTTACGCTGCTGCGGCGCACCGACGAGAGCGTCTCGCGCATCGGCGAGCTGTGCGGCTTCGAGAGCCCCAGCTACTTCGGCAAGGTGTTCCGCCAATACCTCGGCCTCTCCCCGCGCCAGTTCCGGAACGACACGAACGATCACCCGTACGAGACGTTATTTCTGGAGTAAGCCGGCCTCCGGATTACAATTCCAACTCGTCGATACCGGCGCAAATCGATTGCTCGTTCCATTGGGGATTCATGTAGCCGAAGGGAGAGTTCAGGCTCGGAAGGAGGGTCCCATCGTATCCGGGCGCCTCCCGCGCGCCCGCGCAGGCATCCTCGCGGCTTTCGCCCGATTCGACACGCGCGAGCAGCGCCAACCGAAAGCGGGCGAACTGTTCCACCGCGGCCTCGAACGACGCTTCCAGCTCCGGATCCGCGCCGCCCTCGACCACTCCGTCCTTCGCGTCGAACGCATAGCCGGCATAACTCGCATCGTCCAGCTCGATCGCTTCGGCAAGCAGCCGCTTCGCCCGCTCGGTTTGACCTAGCGCCTCCGCCCATAACGCGTCGATCAGACGGTGGTAGGACGTCGGCGACGCTGCGAACGTTCGATCGACATGCGCGAGCGCGCCGTCCGCGACGACGTATTCGTCCGTATATTCTCGCTGCCACGGCCCCGCGCCCGCCGAACCGATCATGCCGCCGAACAAGGACAACCGCCCGTCCTTCGCCACGATGTCGGATGCGTTCGGCATTTCGGCCGTTCCGTCGATCGCGCTCAGCGCTCCGTCCGCCCATGACGACACCGTATAGGACGCAAGCGACGTATGCGCGCCGACCTGGAAAGAAGCCCATACGAGGTCGGGACGTCCGTCTCCCGTCAGCTCCGCGATCGTCGCGAGCTTCGCCCGGCCGTAGCTCTCGTCCGGGAATTCAAAGCCCTGAAGCTCGTAATTTCCGCCTACGTACGCGATAACGCCTCCGTAGGCGGCCCGTCGGATCGATTCCTCTGTTCCAGCGAGCTTAATGTCTTGGAACATTACATAAACCCACTCGTTCGCGACGCCGTCCGCATCAAGATCCTCCCGAACGACCGTCGCCGGCTCCTGCTGCACATCGTGTGCCGCCGCGAATGCCTTCGCGCGTTCCTCGACTTCGTCCGGCGGCGTCCTCTCATCGTTCAGGACCGCGGTCAGCGCCTCCGGCAATGGAAGCTCTTGACGATCGAGGGACTCCGCCGGCTGCGTCGGCGGCACCTCCGTCTCGGAGACTGTCGTGTCGGACGTCCCCGCCGTTACGGCGTTCGTCTCTCCTTCCCCCTCCCATCGATCCGCCATGACGGCGGAAAGCGCCACGGCGAGCGCTCCGATAAAGATCAACCCTCTTTTCAACAACAAGACCAGCGCTCCTTCATCATTCCGTTTGTCATCATTGTAGACGCGTCGACCTTGCCGGAAGGTTCCGCCCGACCCTCATAATCGTTATTTTTCATTTTTGCCTTAACTCAGGAAGGACCTAACGGCAACTTCCGCGATGGAGAAGGGATCTTCCGAAGTTCGGTCTCCTGAGTTAAAGACAATTTCAAAAAAGCGAGAAGAAGCAGGGGACTAAAAAACGCCGCCTTGCGAGTCGAGCTCGCAAAACGGCGTTGCATGGAGAAGGTACCGAAAGTTACTTATTCATCTGGTGCACGCTGTGACCGAGCGCGCCTTCCGCCGCTTCCATGACGATCTCGCCGAGCGTCGGATGCGCGTGAATCGTCAGCGCGATGTCCTCGAGCGTCGCGCCCATCTCGATCGCGAGGCCGAGCTCGGCGATCAGGTTGGACGCCTCCGGTCCGACGATCTGCGAACCGACGACGACGCCCGTATCCTTGTCGGCGACGATCTTCACGTACCCGTCGGCGTTGTCGAGCGCCAGGGAGCGGCCGTTCGCGCCGAACGAGAAGCGGCCCGTTAACACATTAAAGCCCTTCTCTTTCGCTTCCGTCTCGGACAACCCGACGCTCGCGATCTCCGGATCGGAGAACACGACGGCCGGGATGACCTTGTAGTCGATCACGCTGTCCATGCCCGCGATCGCTTCCGCGGCGACCTTGCCTTCGTACGACGCTTTATGCGCGAGCGCGAGGCCCGGGACGATGTCGCCGATCGCGTACACGTGCTCGAGGCTCGTGCGGCATTGGTCGTCGACCTCGATCACGCCGCGGTCGCTCATCTTCACGCCGATCGACTCGAGGCCGATGTCGTTCGTGTTCGGCCGGCGGCCGACCGTGACGAGCACGTACTCGGCCGTGACCGACTTCTCCTCTTCGCCGACTTTGAACGTTACGGTGACGTCCTTGTCGGTCTGCTCGGACTTCTGCGCGAGCGCTCCGTTGTAGATGTCTACTTCGAGCTTCTTCAGGTTTTTCACGACGAGCTGGCTCAGCTGCTTCTCGAAGCCCGGCAAAATATGATCCGCGCCCTCGAGAATCGTCACCTTCGAGCCGAACTTCGCGAACGTCTGGCCGAGCTCGACGCCGATGTAGCCGCCGCCGATGACGACCAGGCTCTTCGGAATTTCCGTCAGCGCAAGCGCCTCGTCGGAGGACAAGATGCGTCCGCCGAACGGGAACGGCTTCAGCTCGATCGGGCGGGAGCCCGTCGCGATGACGCAGTGCTTGAACTCGTACCGCGTCGTGTTGTCGTCGCCGCTCGTGACCGTCACGATGTTAGGCGCGTTGAAGAACGCTTCGCCGGAGACGATTTCGACTTTATGCCCTTTGAGCAGCGAACCGACGCCGCCCGTCAGCTTATTGACGACGGATTGCTTCCATTCTTGCACCTTGGAGAAGTCTACCTTCACGTCCAAGGCCGTAATGCCGATGTGGTCGCTGTGTTTCGCCTGCTCGTAGCGGTGCGCCGCGGAGATCAGCGCCTTGGACGGGATGCAGCCGCGGTTGAGGCAGACGCCGCCGACTTCGCGGCGGTCGACGATGACGACCTTCTTGCCGAGCTGCGCGGCCCGGATCGCGGCGACGTAACCGCCGGGGCCCGCGCCGATGACGATGACGTCGACTTCCGTACTGAACGTTCCGACTACCATCTCGCGTTACACCTCCATGATCAAGAGCTCCGGATCTTCCAGGAGACGCTTGATGTGATTCATCGCGTTTTGCGCCGTGGCGCCGTCGATGAGGCGATGATCGAAGCTGAGCGACAGCGCCATCACTTGACCGATGACGATTTCGCCGTTCTTGACGACCGGCTTCTCGGAGATGCGGCCCGTACCGAGGATCGCCACTTCCGGGAAGTTGATGACCGGCGTGAAGAACATACCGCCCGCGGAACCGATATTCGTGATGGAGAACGTGCTGCCCTTCATCTCGTTCGGCGCCAGCTTGCCGTCGCGTCCGCGCGTCGCGAGATCGCGGATTTCGCCTGCGATGCTGTAAATATTCTTGCGATCGGCGTCGTGCACGACCGGCACGATGAGACCGTTGTCGGTGTCCGTCGCGATGCCGATGTTGTAGTACTTCTTGTAGACGATCTCGTTCGCCGCTTCGTCTAACGTCGAGTTGAGGATCGGGTACTCGCGAAGCGCCGCGATGAGCGCTTTGACGATGAACGGCAGGTACGTCAGCTTGACGCCGCGCTTCTCCGCCATCGCCTTCGCGCGGCCGCGAAGCTCGACGAGCGCCGTCACGTCGACTTCGTCCATGATCGTAACGTGCGGAGCCGTGTACACCGACTTGACCATCGCGGCCGCGATCGCCTTGCGGATGCCCTTGAACGGCACGCGCTCTTCGACGCGCTCGCCCGTAACGACGGTCTTCGCGGCGGCCGCAGCCGCCGGAACGCCCGCTTCCGCAGCCGCGGACGGAGCCGCCGCCGCAGGCGCCGCGGCGCCCGGAACGAACCCTAGTACGTCTTCCTTCGTAATGCGGCCGTGCTTGCCCGTCGGCTTCACTTGACCGAGGTCGACGCCCTTCTCGCGCGCCAGCTTGCGCACGCTCGGCGTCGCCAAGACGGCGCCCGGGGCGACGACGTTGCCCGGCGTACCTGCGGCTGCCGCCGCCGCCTTCGGCGCTTCCGCCGCAGCGGCCGGGGCCGGCGCCGCAGGCGCAGGAGCCGCCGCCGGAGCCGGAGCCGGCGCTTCGCCGTGGCCGCCGCCATGCGCGGACACCGGCAGCTCGCCTTCCGCGTCGATGACCGCGAGCAGGTCGCCGACGACCGCTACGGTGCCTTCCGACACCTTCACTTCTTTCACGACGCCGGTGACCGGCGAAGGCACTTCGACGACCGCCTTGTCGTTCTGCACTTCCATCAAGATGTCGTCTTCCTTGATCGTGTCGCCGGGCTTCACGTGCCACTTCACGATTTCACCTTCGTGAAGTCCTTCGCCGAGCTCCGGCATCCGATATTCGAACGTTGCCATACGGATTGCGCGCCTCCTTTTCCTTATATTAGAAGTCCAGTACTTGATTCAATCCTTCGATGACGCGCTTCGGATTCGGCAGCCATTCGTCCTCGATCTGTCCGAAGGCGACGACCGTATCCGGAGCCGCGACGCGGAGCACCGGCGCTTCCAGATGGAGAATCGCTTTCTCGTTGATTTGAGCGATGATTTCCGCCGCGGCGCCCGCCGTCTTCTGCGCTTCCTGCACGACGATCGCGCGGTTCGTCTTCTTGATCGATTCGACGATCGTCTCGATGTCGATCGGCATGATCGTGCGCAGGTCGATGACCTCGACGCTCACGCCTCGCGACTTCTCGATTTCTTCCGCCGCTTTAAGCGAAGTGTGGACCATCGCGCCGTACGTAATGATCGTGACGTGCTTGCCTTCCTTCACGACGTTCGCCTTGCCGATCGGCACCGTGTATTCGCCTTCCGGCACTTCGGCGCGGAACGAACGGTACAGCTTCAGATGCTCCATGAAGAAGACCGGATCGTTGTCGCGGATCGCCGAAATCATAAGACCCTTCGCGTCGTAAGGATTGGATGGAATAACGACCTTGATGCCCGGCGTCTGCAGGAACAAGCCCTCGAGGCTGTCCACGTGCAGCTCCGGCGCCTTGACGCCGCCGCCGAACGGCGTGCGGAATACGATCGGCGCTTGGTACGCGCCGCCGGAACGATAGCGCATGCGCGCCGCTTGCGATACGATCTGGTCCATCACTTCGAACACGAAGCCGATGAACTGAACTTCCGCGACCGGGCGGAAGCCCTGCACCGCGAGGCCGACGGCGAGGCCGCCGATGCCCGATTCCGCGAGCGGCGTATCGAATACGCGCGTCTCGCCGAATTCCTTCTGCAGCCCTTCCGTCGCGCGGAATACGCCCCCGACGTGGCCTACGTCTTCCCCGAACAACAATACCTTCGGATCGCGAGCGAGTTCGACTCTAAGGCCGTCGCGAATCGCTTCGATCAATGTCATGTTTGCCATGCTTATTTCTCTCCTCCCGCGCTATACAACTCGATTTGCTCGCGGATATGAACCGGAGGCTCTTCGAACATGCTCTCGAGCAAGCCCGCGATCGTCATCTTGTCGACGGATTCCGCGCGCTTGATTTGCTCCGCCACGTGCTCCTTCGCTTCTTCGACCGTCTTGCTCTCGTCTTCCTCGGACCAGAGGCCCTTGGACTCGAGGTAGCGGCGGAAGCGGACGAGCGGATCCTTCACTTCCCATTCGCCCTGCTCGTCTTTCGTCCGATACTTCGTCGGGTCGTCGCCGGACATCGAGTGCGGGCCGAACCGGTACGTGATCGCTTCGATCAACGTCGGGCGGCCTTCCAGCGCGTGTTCGCGCGCTTCCCGCACCGCGGCCGTCACCGCGAGCACGTCCATGCCGTCGACCTGCACGCCGCGGATGCCCGCAGCGACGGCCTTCTGAGCGATCGTGCCGGCCGCCGTCTGCTTCGAGATCGGCGTCGAAATCGCGTATTGGTTGTTTTGCACGAAGAAGATCGCAGGCAGCTGGAACGCGCCGGCGAAGTTCATGCCTTCGTAGAAGTCGCCCTGCGAGGAGCCGCCGTCGCCCGTGTACGTAATCGCGACGTTCTTCTTGCCCTTCAGCTTGAGGCCCATCGCCACGCCCGCCGCTTCGACGATTTGCGCGCCGATGATGATCTGCGGCATGAGCACGTGAACGTCCTCCGGAATTTGTCCGCCGTGCTGGTGGCCTCTCGAATAGAGGAACGCCTGATACATCGGAAGACCGTGCCAGACGATCTGCGGCATATCGCGGTAACCCGGGCAGATGAAGTCTTCCTTCTCCAGCACGAACTCGCTCCCGATCATCGCCGCTTCCTGGCCGGATACCGGCGCGTAGAAGCCGAGACGGCCTTGGCGGTTGAGGCTTACCGCGCGCTGGTCCCAGACGCGGGTGAACGCCATGCGGCGCATCAGTTCGCGAAGCTGCTCGTTCGTAAACTTCGGCAGCATCTCTTCGTTAACGATCTTGCCTTCCGGCGATAACACTTGCAACGGCTCGATCTTGTCGAGCTTCACTTCGTAAGCGCGATTCATGGTTTTGCTGCTCACGTGGTGGTACACCTCGCTTAATAGTATATGAAACAGTTACTTGCATCAGGGATTACTGATGATGAAACAGCGTTAATAAATTATATAATACAATTTTCGAATTGGCTACTTTTCACGCGATAAAATTGATTTTTGCTGTTATAATAACAATATTGCAACAAATAATACAGATGGAACAACAGTGAAACAGAAGGAGTGAACCGCATGGCCGCGAACGAATACGCCCGCCGCACCGTGCTGAAAGAAACGGTATTTTCCCAGGCGCTGGGCAAGGAACGATCGCTTCGGGTGTTCTTGCCGCCGGGCTACAACGAGCTGGTGTCGCACCGCGTCGTCTACTGTCAGGACGGGGAGGAATGCTTCAACTTCGGACGCATCGCGACGCATGCGACGCGGCTCATTCTGGACGAAGGGTTCGAGCCGTTCCTCGTCGTCGGCGTCGATGTCGACATGCCGAACCGGACCGACGAATACGCGCCGGACGGAAGCCGGTTCGGGGCGTACAGCCGCTTTTTCCTCGAGGAACTGATACCGTTCGTCGAATCGCGTTACCCCGTCCGCACGGGCGCCGGGGATCGGGTGCTGGTCGGCGACTCGCTGGGCGGCACGGTCTCCTTACATCTTTCCCTACAAGTTCCTCATTCCATTCAGCGCGTGGTGGCATTGTCGGGGGCGTTCCTTGACTCCTCGCTGTCCGCGATCGAATCGGCGGGGGCGGAGGAGCTGTCTTGGCTGCGGCTGTATCAGCTGATCGGTACGGAAGAGACGGCGGTGGCGACGAGCCGGGGGACGTTCGATTTTCTCGAGGCGAACCGTCGGATGAGAACGTTGCTTGAGGCGAAAGGCGCGGACGTGCGTTACGTGGAAAAGGCCGGCAAGCATATTTGGGGCTTCTGGCAAGACGAACTCCCCGAAGCGCTCCGTTGGGCGCTCGGGGAGTAGCGGACTTCTATGTCGGAGCTTTCGATCAAGCCTCTTCCCACAACCGGCGGACGTTGTCCATGGCGATCTTCGAAGCCGTCTTGCACTCTTCCATGCCTTCGAACTCGACCGTAATGTTGCCGTCGTAGCCCGACGCCTTGATAAGCTTTACGATTTTGCGGATCGGAAGATCGCCGTGTCCGACGATCGCTCCGCGCAGGAAGTTGTCGTTCGCCGTCCGGAACCAGACGCCGTCGCCCGGATGCTCGTCGTACGGCCGGAGATAGAAGTCCTTGAAATGAATCAAGGAAGCGTACGGCAGATTTTTCATGACGCCGATGACCGGATCCTCGTCGACGCACAGGAAGTTGCCGATGTCGAGCGTCGTCTTGAAGTTCGGACGGTCGACCGCCTGCAGCACGCGCTGGACGCGGTCGCTCGCCTGCACGCTGAAGCCGTGGTTTTCGATCGTCGTCGTGATGCCGAACTGCGCGGCGTAATCGGCGATGAGGCGGGTTCCTCTCACGATCAGCGGCAGGCTCTCCTCGAACCATCGGATCGTCATCTGTTCCTTCGGCAGCGTGAACGCGGTCACGTCGTGACGCATATGCTTCACGCCCATGCGATGGACGACGTCGACGTGGCGTTTCACCCGCGCGATCTCCGCATCGAACGCCTCTTCCGTGTCCTGCACGAAGTTGGCGGGCATCGAATAGTTGGACAGCTCGATGCCGGCCGCTTTCGCCCTCTCGCGGATCGCGTCGGCGAGCTCGTGATTGTCCTCGACCGTATACCCGTACGGCACCATCTCCATATGCTCCCCGCCGTTCGCCGCGATCCAATCGACGACGTCCAAGACGGTCATCTCCCCGGACTTCAAGGCGTTCAGCAAGCTGTACGTGCTTAATCCGACCTTCATGCTTCGCCACTCTCCCTTTTTTGAAAATGATACGCGATTTCGCGTTATAAATTCCGATACATCGCGTCGAGCAGCCGCCCCGACGGGTCGCATTTGTACTCCCAGAACATGATGCCGGCCAGCCCTTCGCGCTTGACGTAATCGCATTTATGCTCCAGCGACTCCTCGTCGTCGTACGTGATGAACGTGCTTCCGTCGAATAAGTACGGCGCCTTCGCTTCGTCGTCCCAATAGCGGACGAAGCCGTTCTTATCGATGTACCGCTCGGCCAATTCGCCGTAGTCGGGACCGTACCCGCCCGAGCCGGGGGTCATCTGAAGCAGTCCCCGGTTGACGTTCGGGACGTCCTTCCACATACGGGAATAGAACGCCGCGCCGATCGCCAGCTTCTCCCGCGGCACGCCGGCCCGCTCGAACAACCGAACCGACGCGTCGACGCTGATGCGGAACAGATCGCCCGTAGGCGTATATAAATTCGTATGATGGCCCGTTAACGTCTGGAAGCCGCCCCGCATGTCGTACGTCATCAGCTGCACGTAATCGAGGTACCGCTGTACCTCGTCCATCTCGGTCCCGTCGACGTAATATTGATCGGCGCCCGCGGCGATCGTCAGCATGTACGCCCCGCCGTCCTCCGCAGCCTTCCGGTCGAACGCTTCGCGCATGTCCCGCAGCAGCAGCGTGAAGTTGCGCTTGTCGTCCGGAGAGGCGGCGATGCCGGCTTCGGCGTAACACGGATATTCCCAATCGAGGTCGATGCCGTCGAACGGGAATCGCGTCAGGACATCGATCGCCGATTCCGCCATCCGGCGCCGGCCGGCCTCCGTCGAAGCCGCTTCGGAGAAGCCGCCGGCGCTCCAGCCGCCGACGGAGAGCAGAATCTTAAGGGACGGATGCTCCCGCTTCAGCCGTTCAAGCTCGCGCAGATGCTCCAGATGGTCGATGCGGATTTCGTCGTCCCGCACATGGCCGAACGCGACGTTCATATGCGTCAGCTTCCGCGCGGCGTCGGCCGTCAAGTCGGGCAGTGCGCGGTCCCCTACGTATCCGATGAGGTAACTCATGCCCTCTTCCCTCCTTCCCCGTCCAATAAGCCCTTCCCCATCGCGCGCAGGACGAGCTGCGCGAATAGACTGTTCGACCAAGCGAACCAAGAGCGGGTGAATTTCGCCGGGTCGTCGGCGTGGAACCCTTCGTGCATATAGCCGGTGTCGGCGTCGGTCGCCTCCAGCACGGCGATCGTATCCAGCATCTCCGCGTCGCCCGCGGCAGTCAGTCCTTGCATCGACAGCGCCATCGGCCAGATGTAGCCCGGCGGCGTGTGCGGGCTGCCGATCCCCTTGGCCGCGGTCCCTTCATAATAGAAAGGATTTTCCCAGCTCAGGATGAACCGCCGCGTGTTCCGATACGTCTCGTCGTTCGCGTCGGCGTACCCGAGATACGGAATCGACAGCAGGCTCGGCGTTCCGGCGTCGTCCATGAGCGCGTAGTTGCCGAAGCCGTCGGTCTCGTACGCGTAGATCTTCCCGTAGACCGGGTGGCGGTACGTGCCGTACAGCTCGATCCCGTGGCGGACGTCGTCCTCGAGCCTCTTCATCTCGCCGACGAACGCTTCGTCCCGGTACACCCAGCGCGCGATGTCCTGCAACTGGGCGAGCGAGACGGCCGCGAACATGTTCGCCGGGATGTTGTAATGGAACTCGCAGGCGTCGTCGCTCGGCCGGAAGCCGGACCAGATCATGCCGGTATAGTTGACCGGCATGCCGAGACCTTCGTTGCGCAGCGTATCGATCGCCGGACAGTTCCGGCGCATGAACCGGTACGGGGAGCGTTCGAAGTGGCGCTGTTCCGTTTTCCAGACGTCTACGATGTTCCGCATCGCGAGCTTGAACGATTCGTCGAAAATGTCCGTCAAGCCCGTTTCCTTCCAATACACATAGGCGAGCCGCACCGTAAAGCAGAGCGAGTCGAGCTCGAACTTCCGCTCCCATACCCACGGGGACATGTCGGTTTCGTCGTTCGCGTCCCAATGCCAGTCGTTCGCGGCTTCGTTGAACGCGTTCGCGTACGGGTCGATGTTGATGTACATCGCATGGCGCCGGACGAGGCCGGCGACGATGCGCGCAAGCTCCGGGTCGTCCTTCGCGAGCGGCACGTAATGGATGACCTGCTCGACCGAGTCGCGCAGCCACATCGCGGGGATGTCGCCCGTAATGACGAACGTCGTGCCGTCGTCCATCCGCTTCGTCGTCGTCTCCAGCGTGTTCGGGAAGCAGTTGCGGAAGAGCCGCTGCAGCTTCGGGCGGCCGGCCAGTTTTTCATCCGCCTCCGCCAGCGTCCGCCGAATCGCGTCCGGGAGCTCTAGGTGGGGGATGTTCGCTTTCGGCAGTCTGAATTGTTCCATGGGTTCGTGTTCCTCCTACACCGCTGTTTCCGGCGAAACGAGCTTCACCGTCTTGATTTCGAACGGGGCGAACGACAGCTCGAACGCGCCCTCGCGATGCGCCAGCGCCTCGAGGTCGTCCTCCAGCAAGTTGACGACGGACGCCTTCGCGAACGGCTGCGCCCACTGCACGCGGACCGTCTCCCGGCCGCCCGACGATTCGTAGAACCGCAGGATCGTGCCCGAGCAGTCTTCGGCCGCCTTGATCGCGTCGAGCACGACGTGTTCGGCGTCGAGGCGGATCCACGCATGCTCCGAAGGCAAAGCGCCGGCATGCGCGGAAGCTTCGATCGCGACCGCCGGATGGTTCAGCTCCATCGCGCGGCGCGCGACGTGCGCGTCCCGCCAATCGCCTGCGTGCGGCAGCAGCGAATACGTGAACTCGTGCTCGCCTTGGTCCGCGTTCAAGTCCGGCCACGTCGGCGCGCGGAGCAGGCTGAGGCGCATCGTCCGACCCTTGATGTCGTAGCCGTATTTGCAATCGTTCAGCAAGCTCACGCCGCCGTTCCGCTCGGATACGTCCGCCCACCGGTGGCCGCATACTTCGAATTGCGCCCGCTCCCAGCTCGTGTTCGTATGCGTCGGGCGCTCCAGGGCGCCGAACGGAATTTCGTACGCGGCCTTCGCGGCGACGAGGTCGACGGGGAAGGCGACCTTCAGCAGCTTGTGGCGCTCCGCCCAAGACACCTTCGTCTTGAAGTCCACCCGCCGCGAATGGCGGTACAGCACGACGTCCTGACGGACGACGGAGTCGTTCAGCTTCCAGCGGAAGCGAAGCACGTCCTGCGTCTCGCCCCGCAACGCGACCTCCTTCGAGATCAGCTCGACGCCGCCCGCGCGCTGCGCTTCGAAGCGAGGATCGATGTCCCACGCATCCCAATACGTCGGCTTGTCGTGGAACAGCTGCAGCTCGTTCGCCTTGTCGCCCGGACGCAGCCACTCCCGCTTCGCGTCCTTGTCGTACCACCGGACGATCTCCCCGGCATCGTTGAATTCGAGCGTGTAGAAATCCATCTCCCACGCGAGAGGGAACGCGTTGTCCGCCCCGTCGTCCGCAGCCGCCGCCTCGGGCGCCGGGCGAAGCCAGATCGTCTTGTGCCCGAACGCCGGGATCGCCGGCACATATACCGACAGCGTGCGCGATTCGCCCTCGACGCGCAGGTCGGACGCAAGACGTTCGCCTTGCGCGTCATATGCGGCAAGGCCGGCGAGCGCCGCGTCGCCCGCGATGTCGACGACGTCGCCGCGCGCCCAGCCGAGTCCGTTGAACACGACGTACGGCTGCCCTTCGCCGCGCGTGTCGACGTCGTCCGCAATCGCCTCGATCCCCCCCTTCAGCGCTCCGTCTCCCAAGGCGAACGCTTCCTCGTACTCCGCCGCGGACGTAACGTACGCCTCCGGAATCGACGTCCCCGGTATAATGTCGTGGAACTGGTTCAAGAGGATCAGCTTCCAGCCCGCGTCGAGCCGCTCTTTCGCCTCGCGGCCGGCCGCGCCGGCGAACCGTCCCCACAGCTCCGCCTCGCGGTACAACGCCTCGGCTTTGCGGTTGCTGCGCTTATTGCGCGCGTGCGTCGTGTACGTCCCGCGGTGCAGCTCGAGGTACAGATCGCCGTGCCACTGCGGCAGCCGCGGCCGGCGCTTCCCTACACTATCGAAGAAGGCCGCGGCCGTGCTGAACCGGCTGACCGGCTGGCCGACCGCGAGCTCCGCGCGCCGGACGAATTCGACCATCTCGTCCGTCACGCCGCCGCCCCCGTCGCCGTGCCCGTACAGCAGCATTTGCTCCGGATGAACGTCCTTCTGTTTGTAAGACTTCCAGTGCTCGTCGACGTCCTTCGGCCGCGTATGCTCGTTCAGTCCGTGGTTGAGGTAGGCGACGACGGACGTGCCGTCGATGCCGACCCAGTCGAACAGATCGTACGGGAACGGGTTCGTGTCGTTCCAGTTCAGCTTCGTCGTCATGAAGTACGGAATGTCGGCGAGCTTCAATATTTGCGGCAGCGACGCGCAGTATCCGAACGTATCCGGCAGCCACTCGATGTTGGAACGCTTGCCGAACTCCGCTTCGTAAAATCGTTGTCCGTATAAGATTTGGCGGACGAGCGACTCGCCGCTCGGGATGTTGAGGTCCGGCTCGACCCACATGCCGCCGACGAGCTCCCAGCGGCCTTCCGCGACGCGCGCCTTGATCTTTTCATACAATTCCGGGTACCGCTCCTTCGCGAACGCGTACAGCTGCGGCTGCCTCTGCGAATACGTGAACTCGGGGTATTCCTCCATCAACGTGCATACGGTAGAAAACGTCCGACTCGTCTTGCGCACCGTCTCCCGCACCGGCCACAGCCAGGCGACGTCGATATGCGACTGTCCGACCATGTGCATAAAGCCGTCGCGCGCATCCTCCGGCGCTTCCTCGCGCACCTTCGCGAGGAGCGCCTCTTCGAACGACCGCACCCATGAGCCGTCCGACCAGCGCTCCGGCTCGGCGTACATCGCGTCCATCGCGTCGTGGATCACGCGTACGAGCCGCCCCCGCGTCAGATCCTGCTCCGGCTGCGCCCGCAGCGCCTCGGCCAGCACGGCCACGCTATATTTCAGGCTCCGCAGCGGCGCGTTGACGCGGACCAGCGCCGCGCGGACGCCGCGGATCGGCGGCTGGATGACGGCTTGCCGGTTCAGCGGATCGTGCGGCTCGGGGATCGGATCGTACAGCTCGATCTCGAGCTTCGGCGACGATCCGACCCGCTCCGGCGGCAGCGGCACGAACGTATGGTTCCGGTCGAGCCCGTGGTACGGCACGCCGTCGACGCGCAGCAGCCCTTCGCCGCCTCCCTCGAAGACGAGGCCGACGGGGTCGCCGGTCCACGTCGCGGGGATGTCGACGGTTTTGCTCATGAAGTACGTCGTGCCGTGCTTGCCGTCCAACGCGCCGATCGGCTGTACGCCGGCGTTCGCCTCGTCGAGCTCGTATTCGCCGGGGCGGATATAGCGGGCTCGCTGCAGATGCCATTCCGGCAGCTCGACGACGTCCAGCCACATCTTCTCGGTTAGATCGGTCAGGAATCTATGGATGCGAATCATAGCGATTTCTCCTCCGTTACAAATAGGCTGCAAGCCGTCAGATCGCGCGAGTGGCGGCCGACGAGCAGCCGGAACTCGCCGGGCTCGACGACGGGCTTCAAGTTCTTGTCGAGCAGCTGCAGCTGCTCCGGTCCGACGCGGAACGTTACGGTTTGCGTCTCGCCCGGCGCAAGGCGTATCTTACGGAAGCCCTTGAGCGCGATCTCGGGCCGCGTCACCGACGCCGTCACGTCAGACACGTACAGCTGGACGACCTCGTCGCCGGCGACGGCGCCGGCGTTCGTCACGTCGACGCTGACCGTCGCTTCGCCGCTTGGCGCGATCCGCTCCGGCGAGACGCGGACGTTGTCGTATGTGAACTCGGTGTAGCTGAGCCCGAAGCCGAACGGATACGCCGGTTCGAGGTCCGTCTCGAGGTACCGCTTGCCCCGCGTGCGCTTCGAATGGTAGTACGCCGGCAGCTGACCGACGTCTTTCGGAATCGTCACCGTCAGCCGTCCGGACGGATTCGCATCGCCGAACAACAGGTCCGCGATCGCGTTGCCGCCCTCCTGTCCCGGATACCATGCCTCGAGAATCGCGTGCGCGTTCTCGTCGATCCACGGCTCCGCGATCGGACGGCCGTTGATGTAGACGACGATGACGGGCTTGCCGAGCTTGTGGATTTCCTTCGCCAGCTCGAGCTGGACGCCCATCAGGTTCAGCGTGGAGCGGTCGATGCCTTCGCCGCATTCCATATCGTTCCACGGGTTATCCGACACGACCGAAGCGCCTGTCTTCAGGTCGATCGTCCCTTCGCCGAAATCGCGCGCGCTGGACCCGCCGAGCACGAGCACGACGGCGTCCGCTTCCGCGGCGCACGCGAGCGCCGGCTCGAAGCCTTCCTTGGAGTCGCCTTTAATGCGGCAGCCCGGCGCGTACGGCACGCGATCTTCCCCGAGCTTCGCGCGAACGCCGTCCAGCACGGTGACGATCTGGCCGCGCGGCTGCGGCGACGTGTAGTCCCCGAGCTGATTGTACGTATGGTTCGCGTTCGGCCCGATGACCGCGACTTTGCCGACGGACTTGCTGAGCGGCAGCGCGCCGTCTTCGTTCTTCAGCAGGACGACGCCTTCCGTCGCGAGGCGTCTCGCGAGCCGCACATGCGCCTCGGAGCCGATCGAGCGCTCGGCGAGGTCGGGGTCGGCGTACGGCCGCTCGAACAAGCCGAGCCGGAACTTCATCTCCAGCACGCGGCGGACGGCGGCGTCGAGGTCATTTTCCGAGAGAAGCCCTTGTTCTATCGCCGAATTCAGATGCTTGCGGAACATGAAGCCCGACATCTCCATATCGACGCCCGCCCGCAGCGATTGCGCCACCGCCTCTTCCCCGTTCGCCGCCGTGTTGTGGCCGTGAACGAGCATCTGGATCGCGCCGAAGTCGGTAATGACGAAGCCGTCGAAGCCCCATTCCTTGCGCAGCAGGTCGTTCAGCAAGTACGCATCGGAGGTGCAGGGCACGCCGTCGATCTCGTTGTACGCCGTCATGACGGAGGCGGCGCCCGCCTCGACCGCTTTCTTGAACGGGTACAGGTCGATTTCGTGCAGCTCGCGTGCGCCCATATGAACGGGCGCCGCGTTGCGGCCGCCCTCCGAGCTGCCGTATGCCGCGAAATGCTTCAGCGTCGCGACCATCGTGCGGTCGCTGTCGAGCGAATCGCCCTGCAGCCCTTTCATCGCTTGGACCGCGTACTCGCCGATCAAATACGGATCCTCCGCGAAGCATTCCTCGGTCCGGCCCCATCGCGGGTCGCGCACGACGTCGAGCACCGGGGAATACGTCGCCGCGCCGCCTTGGCTGCGCGTCTCGAGCGCGGTCGCTTCGCACATCTCGCGGTACAGCTCCGGATTCCACGCGCTGCCGACCGACAGCGGCACCGGGAACACCGTCGCGCCGATCGCCATATGCCCGTGCGAGCACTCCTCGCCGAACAGGATCGGGATGCCGAGGCGCGAGTTTTCGATCGCGTACCGTTGGATTTCGTTCGTGGCGATCGCGCCTTGTCTCGGCGACAGTCCGGTTTCGAGCGTCACCTCCGTCCACGGATCGGCGCGAAGCGCCCCGTAGAGCGAGCCGACGCCGCCCGCTGCGATGTCTTCCTTGAACGAATCCGTCACCGACACGGTGCCGTCCGCTTCCTTCTTATACGTCTTCCAGCCCATCGGCTGCACGAGCTGGCCGATCTTCTCTTCCCGCGTCATCCGGCCGAGCAAGTCGTCGAGGCGCTCCTTTATCGGCAGCGAGGCGTCTTTATATTTCATTGCGCGCATACAAAACCTCCGGAAATCGATATTGTTATTTTTGTTATGTTATTATACAATAACGTTATCATAACCCCAGTCTATACCTACGCGGCGAGACACGTCAACCGCTTTGTTATGATAGTTTTTTTCAATTGTTATGCTCGTTATCATTCCATTCGAATCAGGAGAATTCCAATGCCTAGGAAAGTATCGATCCAGACGATCGCCGACCAGCTCGGCTTATCCAAATACGCCGTCTCCCGAGCGCTCAGCGGGAAGTCCGGCGTCAGCCAAGCGACGCGAGAACGCGTGCTGAAGCTCGCCGAGACGCTAGGATACGGGCTGCCGGCGCAGAAGGCGAAGCCGCCCGCTTCCGGAACGGCCTCCTTCGTGCTTGTCTGCATCAACCAGTCGAACCGGGGCGACCCTTCCTATTGGCAGCGCGTGCTGGAGGGCATTATCGCCGGTTGCCGGGAGAAGGGATGGCAGCATGCCATCGTTTCCCAACCCCTATCGTTTCCGAAGGGGTCCGCGCTTAGCCCGCAGGAGACGATCGCGCCGCATCTGGATTGGAACGGATGCCTCGGGCTCGTCGTGTTGGGCGCTTACCCGTACTCCGCGCTCCAGCTGATGGCTCGCACCGGCAAGCCCCTCGTGCTTCTCGATCATAACGAACCGATGCTGGACTGCGATGCGGTCAACCACGCCAACATCGACGCGGGCATGACCGTCGCGCACCACCTGATCGCGGCGCGGCGCTGCCGAAGCATCGTCTACCTCGGCGACGACGGCCGGTCGACGAGCTTCTCCGAGCGGCGCATCGGCGTCCGCATCGCGGCGGAGCGGTACGGCGACGAAAGAACGAAGCTTCGGGAATGGGAGCTCCCTTACGAGGAGGGGGGATGGTTGGAGGAAGCGCAGGCGCGCTTCGAACGACTGGCGCCGGAGGAACGGCCGGACGGCTGGATTTGCGCCAACGACGACATCGCCATTCGGTGGATGCGGAAGCTGCAGGAGCTCGGCGTCTCGATTCCGGAGCAGACGCTCGTGACCGGCATCGACAACGTCGAAGGCGCCGCCCATGCGTCCCCGCGGTTGACGACGGTCAACCTATGCAAGGAAGAATTGGGCGCTCGCGCCGTCGAAGCGCTGCAGCGCAGAATCGAACGGCCGGGCTCCCCCGCCGAACGCATTCAGTTGCGCTCTGCGTTCATTCCGCGGGATTCCGCGTAGCGCGGGGGCCGCATAAGAAAAACTCGTCCGTCGACGAGTCCTTAGGGTTCGAGCGTTTGCATGATCCGAGCAGGGGGGGGGCGGGCCATACGCTCCGGTATGCCCCACCACTGACCAGCGTTAGCGCAATACAGCTTTCCAAGTGTCGTACGACCGACAGATGAACCGAAGGCCAGACGCGAAGGGCAGGCGGTATGGCGTTGAGTTCGCGCAATCGTCCAGCTGAGCGAAGGTCATTCCAGGAGAAGGAGCACGGGAACAAGCGCACTTCCTCCTCGTGGAATGCTTCAAACTTTTATACTTTCTGACTAACCGACGGTTCTTTGCGTTCGAGCGTATGCACCATGCGCGCCTGTAATGGAGAAAACCAATGTTCCCTATTTGCGCTCCCTCTCTCGAATTCGCCAAAGGTGTTCCTATCACAGCTGCTTCCGGTAATCGCTCGGCGACACGCCCACAACGTTCTTGAACGCCCGATTGAACGAGTTGTAGTTCGTGTACCCGACCTCCTCGCTGATTTCCTGAATCGGTTTGTCCGTTTCCTGCATCAGCTGCTTGGCTTTCTCGATGCGTTGGCTGATGAGCAAGTCGAGGAATTTCTCCCCGATCTCGTCCTTGAAGAGCTTGCTCAAATATTTCGGATTGATGTCGAATTTATCGCTCAGATAGTTCAGCGACAAATCCGGATTGCCGTAGTTTTCCTCGATGTACTTCCGGATTTGCAAAATCAAGCTCCGATGCCCCTTCGACTGCCGAATCGTCTGCATCTGCTCCGCAAGGTCGCGGAACACGTCCAGGCACCGTTCCCGAAGATCGTCCACGGTTTCCCAATCCTCGAGCCGGCGCAGAAGCCGATCCAACGATTCCGCCCACAGCTCCTGATACTCGCGGGATAGGTCCGCGAACTCCCGCTCGTAGTGCTGCACCAGAAGCTGCATCGTGTTGACGATTTCCTGCCGCGACAAGACGGATTCGGCGATCTGCCGGAACAGCCGGTCGAAGTGCGCTTCCCACTCTTCGTCGGACAGGCGCATCGCCTGCACGAACAGGGAGATCGTCTTGAGCAGCTCGAACAGATCGTTATGCGGTTCCGGCGCGTCGTCGCGCAGAATGACGCGGTTCATGCCGAGCGCCGCTTTGAATTCCATGGCATACGCGGCTTCCTTGAAGGAGAATCGAAGCCCCTCGAGATCGGATGCCGCCAGTCCGACGCCGACCGTCACCGTCAGATTCAGATTTTGCTCCACCCAATCCTTATAGCTCGCGAACAGCTTTTTCTCCAACTCCTCGGCCTCCCGGTCGTCGGACAGCCAAACGATCGCGTAGAGCCGCCGGTCCGAAATCCATTCCGCCCATGCATCCGTCCCTTCTTGCTGGGCTACCTCTTGGAGCACGCTGGACAAGATGAACTTCAGCAACGACTGATCCTGCCGGTGGTACTCTTCCGTAAATTTGCGGTAGCGGTCTATCTCCACGACGGCCACCGTCCAGCGATCGCCGAGAACCGGGAGATTGAGCTTCTTCATCTCCGCCTTCCATTCAGCCTCGTCGTACCGCTTCGTCCCTTCCAACAATTCTTGGAAAAAGTACTTCTTCTGCAATATCAAATTATCCGCGTATTGCTGCTGGTACTGCTTCGTCTGCTGCATCATGCCCTCGAGCGTCGTATGGATGAAGCGCAGCTCGTTCCCTTGCGCTTGTCCTCCGTTCGATTTCTTCTGCGTCGCGAACGTCTCGATCAGCGTGACGATTTGCTCGATCGGCTTGTAATTCCGGCGGGTGACGTATACGACCCACGCCACGCCGATGAAGACGACCGCGATCGCGACGGCGAACCATACGTTATAGAACTGCAGCGCGAACTTCACCACTTTGCCGTTGTTGAGGCCCGTCTGGACTTTCCAGCCGGTGTAGCTCGACGTGAACTCCGAGAAGATCTCTCCGGCTCCGGAGCCGCGGCTCGCTTCGCCGGTCGCCGCCTCGTTCCACAGCCGTTCCCCCGACGGACCCAGCACATCCACGAACGTATATCCCGGATCGTACATCCGCGTTATCGAGCTCTTGAGCGAAGCAAGCCCGACGTTGACGACCACGAGCCCGTCCGCATCGGCGCCCATGGGGCGGACCAGGGTGACGACGGGGACCCCGGCCTCCGAGCTGAACGCTTGGAAATTCCGCGCCCCGGTCCACTTCTGCGCGTTCCGCTTCCGGCTCTCCTCGATGAACGCCGCGTCCGGGAACGCGTCGATCGGCACCGTCTTCCCGTTGCTCAGCACCGTCCCGTCATGGTACCGAACCAAATAAATCGAATGAATCAACGGGAAGTCGATCTTCAGCTCGTCGATGACGTCGACCGCTTGGATCGCGTCGAGGACGGGATTGCCGAGGCCCGGCGCAAAGTAATTTTTCAAATTTTGGTTCGTCAACATCTCGCGGAGCACCTTGTAATCGATCGAGCGCAGCGAGTTGTCCAAATACTGCACGACCTGGGACGCCAGAAATTCGTTCGCCTTGAGCGCTTCCCTGCGATTTTGTTCGTTGAACGCTTGGATGAACAAGAAAAAGAGAATCGAAGTCACGATAAAAAAGACGGGCAGGTAAGACAAGAGCAACCGCCGAAACCAACTTGCATTCATCATCGAAAATCCCCCGCGAACGTTTATATGAAGGCGACCGCCTTATCTCGCTTCTTTCATGCTATGAACCAAGGATAACATGGATCGGGGAATAACGAAAAAACGAAACCGTCCCCGGTCATGTCTGACCGAGGAGCAGTCTCGTCGAATCCGAATCGGCTTGCGGAAGCCCGCCCGGCCGCTTACTTCGATTCTTTCTCGATCGCGCGCTGGTAAATCTCGAGGTATGTCTTCAGATTCAAGCCGTCGAAGCCCTTCACGTAGGCGTCCCAATCTTTCTCGATGCTCTTGCTGCCGATGATGAATTGCGCCATGTTGGACTGAACGTAGTCCTTAATCGCCGTCGTCAGCTGCGCCGCCGTCTCGGTGTCCTCCGGCAGGATAAAGACGTTCGTCGGATATACTTCCTTCGGCGCGTAAGGCGCGTACAGGTTCGTCGCCTGCGCGAGACGCGTGCCGTAGCCTTCCGCCGCCAACGGATCCTGACCTTCCGCGAACAAATCCCGGAACGTCTTGGACAAGTCGTGCGCGCCGATCTGAGACCAGCTTTCGTTGACGACCACGTTCGGGTCGCGTTCCGGCAAGTTATAGTAGCTGTACTTCGCCGGCTGTCCGTCGATGTTCTTCTCGTCCGGCTCGGCCTTCTTCCAGCCTTTCCCTTCCGTCGGTCCGTACTCCGCGTACAACGCGCCTTCCTCGCTAAACATGTAATCCACGATTTGAATCGCCGCGATCTGCTGCGCTTCCGTCGCTTTGTTCGTGATGGCGAATTCGAATTCGCCGACGCTTTGGGTTACCCCTGCAAGCTGCACGCCGTTCGGACCTTGGAGCGGAGCGACGATATCCCAGTGCTGGTGACGCGTGATCGTCTTGTCGTACGTGTTCACCAAGTAGCTGACCAGCGCCGTCGTGATCGAACCGACGACTTCGTCGCCTTCCTTGTTGCCGAGCTGGCCGACCGCTTGATCGTTCTGCGTGAACGAAGCCGGATCGACGAGTCCTTCCGCGTACAGCTTGTGCATGTACTCGAGACCTTGCTTCCACTCGTCCTTGTTCGCGGCGAAGTCGACCTTGCCGTCGTTCACGATGAGGTATTTGTCGTTGTCGTTATAGATGAATGCGTTCATCAAATAGGCGTCGATGTTGCCGTTCCATACGTATTTGTTCGGCGCGCCCGTGAGCGGAATTTCGTCCGCCTTGCCGTTGCCGTTCGGATCTTGTTCCTTGAACGCTTTCAATACCGTATACAGCTCGTCGGTCGTCGTCGGCTTCTCCAAGCCGAGCTTCTCGAGCCATTCCGTGTTGATCCAGTACTTCTGCGCGTACGTGCAGTGGTAACACTCGTTGAAAATCGGGAGCGCGTAGATGTTGCCGTCCGGCGCCGTGATCGCGTCTTTGAAATACGGCTTCTCCTCCATGATCTTGGTCAGGTTCGGGCCGTGCTCCGCGATCAAGTCGTTCAGCGGAAGGAAGACGCCTTGCTTGCCGTAGTTTTGAAGATCGGACGTCGTGAATTTGCCGTGGAGGAACACCTCCGGGTAGTCGCCGCTCGCGAGAAGCAGCTGTCTCCGGTCCTGCAGCGCGTCCGTCGGCGCCAAGTCCCACTTCAGCTTGACATTGAATTTATTTTCGATAAATCGCGTGAACTCGTTTTCTTCCATCGGCGCTTTGCCCTGCGGCGCGAAGAACGTCATTTCTACGGGACCCGCGTTTTCGCTCGTCTCTCCGCTTCCCGTGCCGCTTCCTTGCGACGCTCCATCCGTACCTCCGTTGCCGCCGCCGCAAGCGGAAACCATCGCGGCGGCCGCAACCACCGTCGCTAACATCGAAACCCACTTTTTCAACGTTGACTCCTCCTTTTTCATATACGAAGCATCCTGCCGTGTCACCTTACTATATAGAGCCCGTCTACCGAAAGCAAAGACGTCCGTCACCTCCTTTCCATTGCTTCCTAACGGGAATGACAACCCGATTTATCCTTTCAGGGAACCGATCATAACGCCTTTGACGAAGTGCTTCTGCACGAACGGATACATGATCAGCACCGGAATGCTCGCGACGACGATGAGCGCGTATTTCAGCACCTGCTCGAAGCCCTGATCTCGCAGCTGTTGGCTCGTATTGGCGAGCATCTGCGGATCGGCCGCGTTCAAGATGAGCAGGTTGCGAAGCACGTACTGCAGCGGGAACAGACTTTCGGACCGCAAGTAGATGAGCGCGTCGAAGTAGGCGTTCCAATGTCCGACCGCGTACATGAGCGTCATGACGGCGATGATCGGCGCGGACAACGGAAGCACGACGCTGACCAGGTAGCGGAGGTCGCGGCATCCGTCCATCTGCGCGGCTTCGCCCAGCTCTTCCGGGATCGAGGTCTGGAAGAACGTTCTGGCGACGATGACTTGGAATACCGCCATCGCCCCCGGAAGCCACATCGCCCAGCGGGTGTCGAGCAGCTCCAGATCCTTCACTAGCAAGTACGTCGGGATGAGGCCGCCGTCGAAGAACATGGTGATCATGAGCAGGATGATGAGAAAGCCTCGGCCGTAGAACGTCTTCTTGGAGATCGGATACGCGATCATGATCGTCAGCGCGACGTTGATGATCGTGCCGAACACGGTATAGATGATCGTGTTGTAGTATCCCATCATCAGCTGCGTGCTTCGGAAGATCGAAGCGTACGCTTTGAGATTGAACTCTACCGGCAGTAGCCACACCTGTCCGGCGATGACCGCTCGCGACGAGCTGAAGGACGAGCTGACGATATAGAGCAGCGGGTAGAGCACGACCAACAGAATCAGCGTCAGAAACAAGTAGTTGAAAGCCATGAAGACGCGGTCGCCGAGCGGGTCTTTGATCCGGTTTTGACGTAATAGCATAACTGCTCCCCCCTTACCACAAGCTGTTTTCGGAAACTCTGCGAGAGATCGAGTTGACGATCACGAGCAGGATCAAGTTGATGATCGAGTTGAACAAGCCGACGGCGGACGAGAAGCTGAAGTTCGCTCCGATCAAGCCGACTTTGTACACGTACGTCGAGATCACCTCGGAAGCGCTCGTGTTCAGCGGGTTCTGCATCAAATAAATTTTCTCGAAGCCGACGCCCATAATGCTCCCGAGACTGAGGATCAACATGATGATCGTAATCGGGACGAGAGCCGGGATGTCGATGTGCCATATTTTCCGAAGCCTCGACGCCCCGTCCATGCGAGCGGCTTCGTAGAGCGACGGATCGACGCTGGCGAGCGCCGCGATATAGATGATCGAGGAGTACCCCATGCCCTGCCAGACGCCCGACCACACATAGATCGATTTGAAGTATTCCGGAATGCCCATGAAGTTCGTCATCGGCAGCCCGAAAAACGCGAAGAGCCGATCGACGACGCCGACGTGCGGCGACAGCATCAAGATGATGATGGACACCATGACGACCGTCGAGATGAAGTGCGGGGCGTACGTGACCATCTGCACCGTTTTCTTAAAATACCCGTTGCGCAATTCGTTCAACGCGAGCGCCAATAGAATCGGTACGGGGAAGCCCGCCAGCAGCGAGTAGACGCTGATGCCGATCGTGTTTTTGATCAGCAGCCAGAAGTTCGGCGATTGGAAGAAGGTGACGAAATGCTTCAGCCCGACCCATTCGCTGCCCCAGATGCCTTGAATGACGCTGTAATTTTTGAACGCGATTTGCACGCCCGCCATCGGTATATATTTGAAGATGAGCAGGTACAAAACCGGCGGCACCACCAGCAAGTACAGCTCCCAATGCCGTTTGAAACTCTTGACGAGGGGGCTCTCCTTCTTCTTCGCGACCCGGTTCATTTCGTTCCGGAAATTCGCTTGCGCTTGTATGGGTTCCGTTGTTTGACTCATCCCCGTCACTCCCTCTCCCTAATCCGCGGTGTTCTCTTGCGATTGTCCGGCTCGTTCGTCCGACTGCCCGGTTGCCCGGTTGTCCCGTCAAGCGAACCGGCTTGCAACGTATCGTAACGCGGGTCGGCCGCGGCGTTCAATTTGTAATTTTCCCGTACCTCTCGTTATTCCGAAAACCTTGATTCCCTAGGGGAAAATGGCGCTAATCCGGCCGGTTCGCAATTTTCTCCCGGTTGCAAAAAATCCTCGAAGGGCTCGCAGCCCCTCGAGGATTCGGTGTTTCGCGTACTATTTGGAGAACAGTCGGAACGCGTGCGCGATCGGCGCCTCGTCCGCGACGGCGCTTGCCGGCAGCGTCACCTTGAGGCCGCCTTGAACGGCTTCGAACGGAATCGTCTCGTTCGTTCCGACGAGCTCGATCCGCTCCACCGGGCCCGGAAACGGGATGACTTGCTGCCCTTCCGCCTCCGCCCGCTCGTTCTTATACAATCGGAAGGCGTACTTCACGTCGCCCTTGGACGTGAACGCCCACTCCCCGGTGAAGTGCGGCTCGCAGATGCGAGTGCCGTAGATGCCTTCGCCGTACGTCGCGAGCCATGCGCCCAGCTCCTTCATGCCGCGGATGGCGCCTTTCGGGAGACGACCGTCCGGCTGCGGGCCGACGTTGAGGGCGAGATTGCCGCCCTTGGCGACGACCTCGAGCAGGATATGCGCGAGCTGTCGTCCCGTCTTATACTTGTCTTCGAACCCGAAGGAGAACGACGTGCCGAGCGTAATGCAGCTTTCCCACGGGATGTTCATCGCGCGCTCGGGAATCGTCTGCTCCGGCGTCACGATGTTCTCGTAAGGACCGCCGACCGTCCGGTCCGCGACGAGCAGCCAAGGCTGGTGCTTGCGGTTTTTCTCCACGACCTCGCCGAGGCGGATGTCCTGGCCGTACCGGCCCGCGCGCACCCAGCCGGCATCGAGCCACAGACAGTCGATGCGGCCGTATTTCGTCAGCAGCTCCGTGATCTGCTCATGGGTGAACTCGACGAACTTCTCCCACAGCCACGGGTATTCTTCAGGATTGTACGACGGCCCCCGCCACATATGTCGGCCTCGCTCCATTCCCGGCGCCCAATAATACGGCGTATGCCAGTCGGCCTTGGAGAAATACGCGGAGATGGCGAGCCCCTTGTCCCGGAACGCGTCGAACAGCTGCTTGCAGATGTCGGCGTATTTATGCGTATGGAACGGCGTCTCCGGTCCCGTAATGCGATAATCGGTCGTATGCGTGTCCCACATGCAGAAGCCGTCGTGGTGCTTCGTCGTGAACAAGAAATATTTGAAGCCGTTGTCGGCCGCGAGCGACGCCCACTCCTCCGGCTGGAATCGGATCGGGTTGAACGTCTTGTTCAGATCGAAGTATTGGCGCTTGAACTCCTCCATGTCGTCGATCCAATCGATATCGTTCCGGGACCATTCGTCTCCGTCTTGGTCGCTTAGCGCCCACGATTCGACGAGGCCGAGCTGCGAATACGGCCCCCAATGCATCATCAGGCCCAGCTTCTGATCCTTGAACCACTCGAGCCGCTCGAGCAGGAGCGGATCCTCCGGCTTCACCCATTCGTCTTCTTTGCTGAAATTGTGAACGCCGGTTTGGACGACTTGTTCCTCTTGCGGTTGTCCTTGCTCCGTCGTTTCGCTCATCGTCGTTCGCCCTCCTTAGAAAATAGTTACGCTTCCGGAACATCGATAGAGATGCACACCCTCACGTATATCGCTTCCCCGCGAATCGCGCAATTGACAAAAATCGCGCGCTTGTCTATTTTCCGTATGCCCAAATTCGTAAGCTTCCCTAATTTCCTACCGGGACGTCCAGCGCCGGCTCGTCGACGAACGTTACCGACGGACGATCGCCGGCGGCTCCGTGCAGCTCGAAGATCGCGATCTCGTTCGCGCCCGTTCGAAGCAGCGGGCCGGGCACGTACAACGATCGCTGAGGTCCCCGATTCCAATAGCGCCCTAGGTTGAAGCCGTTGACGAAGGCGACGCCCTTCGTCCAGCCGTCCAGCCGGAGGAACGTGTCCTTCGCTTCCTCCGCGCGGAAGGTGCCGCGGTAGAAGGCAGGCGTCTCCGATCCGACTCCGTCGCTAGGTTCGAGCGGGAGCGGCTCGAAGCGAAGCCCGGACAAATCCTCGAGCGGCAGGCAATGAATCGTCCAGTCGAATAAAAATTGGAAGCCGTGGCGAACGCCCTCCGTAATGCCCTTCGGGTCCTTCAGATACGGACCGTAATTAATCCGCCCCATATTCTCGACGAGGATCGAGAGCGTCGCGCCTCCCGCCGGCACCGCGAACGACACCGTCTTCCCGGCGTCGCCCCGCTCGAGGACGCCCTGCAGCTCGCCGTCCAAAAATACGAGCGCCCGGTCGCGCACCTCCTGCACGACCAGCTCCTGCCGCTCCCGCGGTCCCGTCATCGTCGTGCTGTATAAGATGAACCCGTAATCCTGCCCCAGCTTCTCCATCGGCTCGGGGCACGCCGTTCGGATCGGCGCCGCCAGCCGGTCCGCCTGCGCGAGCAGCTTCGCTCGTTCCGTCATCGGCACGCGGCCGTACGCCTTCCGTTCGATCGGCGCCGGCAGCGGCGGGAAGCTCGCGTCCGGGACGCGCCGCGCGATCGCCTCGCGCACCGCATGAAACTTCGCCGTCGGCTCGCCCGATTCGCTCAGCGGCGAGTCGTAATCGTAGCTCGTGATCGTCGGCTCGTACCGGTCCTTCTCCTGGCAATTCGCCCCGTTGTAGAACCCGAAATTCGTCCCGCCGTGGAACATGTAGAAGTTCACGGACGCGCCTTCCTCCAGCATGTCCTCGAGCACGCGGGCGGCGTCCGCCGCGTCGCGCGTATGATGCCGCTCGCCCCAGTGGTCGAACCAGCCGTTCCAGAACTCCATGCACATGAGCGGCTCGCCGTCTCGGTATTCGCGAAGCTTCGCGAAGGCGTCCTTCGCCCCGGAGCCGAAGTTGACGGTCGCGAGCGCCCCCGGCACCGAACCGGCTTGCAGCATCGCGTCCGTCGGCCCGTCCGACGTGAACAGCGGCACGTCGACGCCGCGGCGGACGAAACTTTGGCGCAAGTGCTCCAAGTACGCGGCGTCGTTGCCGTAGCTGCCGTATTCGTTCTCGATCTGCACCATGACGATCGGACCGCCGTTCGTGCAGAGGAGCGGCGTCAACCTCGGAAGAAGCGCGTCGTAGTATGCGTCTACCCGTTCCAGAAACTTCGGATCGGCGCAGCGCAGCCTCACGTTCGCATCCGCGAGCAGCCACGACGGCAGTCCGCCGAATTCCCACTCGGCGCAAATGTACGGGCTCGGGCGGACGATGACGAATAGGCCGAGCTCGGCGGCGATCCGGATGAATCGCTCCAGATCGGCCATCCCGTCGAACCGGAACTCGCCGGGCTTCGGCTCATGCAAATTCCACGGCACGTACGTCTCTACCGTATTGAGGCCGCAAGCCTTCAGCTTCCGGAGCCGATCCTCCCAATACTCGGGCACGATGCGGAAATAATGGATCGCCCCGGACAGCAGCCTCACCGGTTTTCCGTCGTACACGAACGCCTTGCCCCTAATATCGAACGTCGCCATGACGCGTACCTCCCTCAGCTTTCGGACTGCAATACACTTCGAACGCCGAAATCGTAGGACACCATCTCGATTCCTCGATCGTCAGCCGGATGTTCCTCGCGGTTACGGGCGGGAAGCGGCAAATCCGCTTATACCCGACGATCGTGCCGCGCGTCAATTCCTTCCATTCCGCGCCGTCGGCGTATTCGAGCGAGAAGCGCTCGATGCGCTGTCCCGACCGAATATGCTCCATGAGCACGATATGGTCGAACGTCCGCACCTCCGGCAGCTCGACCTCTATCGCCGCCCGTTCCGTCCCCTCGCGCGGCCGCCAGAACGTCTCGCGGTTCGCCTCCGTCGCGCGGCCCGCCGCGTGCGCCTCGTCCGCTTCCTCCGTCGCGCGCGCGTTCGCGCCCGCCGCCAAGTTGTGGCGGAACGTCGCCCGCAGCGCGTCGCCCAGCTCCTTCAGCCGCGCCGCGTCCCGCTCGTGCACGAGACCGCGCGGGTCCGGCGGCACGTTCAGCAGGAAGCTGCCGTTGCCCCCGACCGAGCCGTAATAGACTCGAAGCAGCTCCTCCAGCGACTTCACTTGATCGTCCTCGGCCGCGTGATAAAACCAGCCGGGCCGGATCGACGTGTTCACCTCGGCGGGATACCAGATCAGCCGGTCGTGCCCGGCGATCACGTCGCGGCTCCCGAGGTCCGCGTCCATCGTGTCGACCCGCTTCGCGAATTCGCGGTCGTCCGCCTGTTGGGACCGCTCTTGAATTTTCTCGTTGTCCTGCAGAGGCGCCGGCACGACGCTCCACTCCGAAGCCCGCGTATGCCCCGCCTCATTGCCGCACCACCGGACGTCCGGCCCGCACACCGAGATGACGGCCCCCGGCTGCAGCTCGCGGATGAGCGCGTAATAGCCGTCCCAATCGTACACTTGCCGCTTCCCGTTCGGCCCTTCGCCGCATGCGCCGTCGAACCAGACGCAGAACAAGTCCCCGTAATTCGTAAGAAGCTCTCTCAGCTGATGTTTGAAAAAGTCGTTATACGCCGGAGAATCCCCATAACTCGGCTCATGCCGATCCCACGGCGATACGTAGACGCCGAAGCGAATCCCGCCCCTGCGGCAAGCGTCGGCGACTTCCTTCACGACGTCGCCTTCCCCGTTCCGCCACGGGCTGCTCGCCACCGTGTGGTTCGTGTATCGGCTCGGCCAGAGACAGAAGCCGTCGTGATGCTTGCACGTCAGAATGAGTCCGCGCATGCCCGCGGATTTCACCGCTTCGACCCATTGGTCGGCGTTCAGCTCCTTCGGATCGAAGATCGCCGGATCCTCGTCGCCCGCCCCCCATTCCCGGTCCGTGAACGTATTGACGGTGAAATGAATGAAAGCGTAAAACTCAAGCTCCTGCCATGCGAGTTGACGCTCCGACGGCGCGACGCGCGCCGCCGCTTCGATGCTTTCGCGAGTTACCATTCTTTAGTCCCATCCTTTCCAACGCTTCTCTCTTCATCTTAAGAAGCGCACCGCCGCTCCCGCCATCGACGAACCGTCCGAGTTTTTGACCTTTTGTGCCGAAGCGGTATTATGATAAGAAGCAAGAAAAATCGCGTAAGGTTGGAATCCCATGAATTTGGACGTCGTCTTTCCGAATATTACAAGCACGCTGCAAATTACCGGCTGCCACTTCGGCTTCAAGCCGTCCGGCTGGAGTTATCCGAAGCACCATCATCACTTATACGAAGTGTTCCATTGCCGCGAAGGCGAAGTCTGCGTGTCGCTCGGCCGGGACGCGCTCGTCCTGCGCCCGGGCGACTGGCTGCTTCTTCGGGCCGGCGTCCGTCACGCGATCGATAATCGCACGAACGGCGAAGTCGCCTTCTTTAACATTCACTTCGACTTGGACGATCACGACCTGCGGAAACGGCTCGGCGGCGCCGATTATACGGTGATCCCGTCCCCGGACGCCGCCGCGGCCGATCTTCCCGCTTACCTGGCGGAGATCGAAGCGTTGATGTCGGAACAGCTGCGGCGCTCCCCCGTCGATCCGGCGGGGACGGAGCGACGGTTGCCGCTCGCCTCGGGTCAACGCATCGTCCTGCAAGCTTACATTCTGCTGATCGTGAACGAGATGATCCGCCGGCAAGGCGAATCCGGCCGCGGCGCCCGCTCGGAAGGCGCCAAAGACCCGACGTTTTACGAGGCGGACATGGCCCACCGAATCGAAGAACGTCTGGAGCGACTAGTTTCGTCGGACGGCTCCATCTCGCAAATCGCCGAAGCGTTGAACGTAAGCCGCAGTCAGTGCACGAAGATCTTCACGAAAATTTACGGCATCCCGCCCCGGCAATACGTGACGCAGCTGAAGTTGTCCAAGGCGAAGGAGCTGCTCGTCGGCACGAACCGTACCGTGGAGGATATCGCGAACGAACTGGGCTTTCACTCGGCCAGCCACTTCTCGAGGCAGTTCCGCCGCGGCACGGGCATGTCTCCGAACCAGTTCCGTCCCCGCCATATGACGTGAAGAAGGGCTGTCCCAAAAACGCTTAAATGACGAGGGGCAGCTCTTTCTTTAGCATTCACGCTCTTTACGGGAGTGGGGTACGGCTTCCGGCCGCTCTTGAACGTCGTGTTCTCTAGATTCGATTGGAAGGATACAACACGATGTTCAAAAGGCGGACGTAAACTCCTTCACCCTTACCCCACTCCCTCGCGCTTCTGTAAATCGAACGAGCTGCCCGACGTCATAAATTCCGGTTCGGAACAGCAAAGAAATCAAAAAGAAGGGGCTATTCCCGTTTCGGGACAGCCCCTTCTTGCGTCGGTCGGCGACGGCGCGTTCTTCATCCGCCGTACCGTTCTATGTACTGCGCCGTCAACCGGCGCAGCTGCTCCACCTCCAGACGCTCCGTCGCCGTAAGCGTCCGCCCCGGCTGCGTCCGGCTGCCCTCCTGCCGAAACACGCCCTCCAGCATCAGGTAATACTTCGCATTCGTCGGGTACGACTGTCTTTCGATCAGCGCGGAGAGGCTTAGAAAATCGGACAGCTTCTCGGCCTCCTCGCCAAACTCCCACCAACGCGCCGTCAGCGTCGCGTACAGCTCCGGATGGAAATTCGCCATCACGCCGCTGTAGCCGACGGCGCCCAGCCGCAGCGACTCGAGCAGCGTGGCCGAATTCGCGTTGAACAGCCGGAGCTCGGTGCCGCGAACGGTTTCCAGCTTCGCCCGAATATTGTCGATGTCGCAGCTTGTATCCTTGAGGAAGCGGAAGCGGCCGTATTCCGCGCAACGGCCCAGCGTCTCGGCGGACAGCACGCGCTTATACGGATAAGGACATTCGTACAGGCCGAGCGTCGCGCTCGCCGGAATGCGCTCGAGCAGCCATTCCAGCCGCTCGAGCCACACCTCGTCGGATTCGTCCTGACGCGCGAGTCGATTCGTGATCAGCACCACCGCATCGACGCCGGTCTCGGCCATCGCCTGCAATTCCTCGACCTGATCACCCGGCGCGTCGGAGACGTGCCCGGAGGCGATGACGGGAAAGCGGCCGGCGGACGCTCGCTTTACGAAAGAAGCGAGCGCCGTGCGCTCGGCAAGGCTAAGGAAAAACATCTCGCTCGATTGACATACCGCGAACAAGCCGCGAACTCCGCGCGCCGCGTACCATTCGACCTGCCGCTCGACCGACTCGTAGTCGATACCGTTCCGCTCGTCGAACGGCGTCACCATCGTCGGCCAAACGCCGCCGTCGATTGTCTGCTTCATCGAATGCTCCCTCCCGTCATTCCGACAATGTCAGCTTCCAGAAGGCGATCCGATCCCGCTTCCACGTGTAGGTCAAGTACAGCGTATCGCCCTCGGCCACGATCGCGGGGTAGGAATACTCCCCCGGCTCGTTCTCCAAGACGAACTCGTCCCCCCACGTCTCGCCGTAGTCGGTCGAAAACCGAACGACGAGCGGCGTGCGCGGGCTATCCGTCGCGTAGCCCGCGATCGGATTGAACACGAGCGCGAGCGCGCCGGATTCCGTCGAAGCGAGGTCGATGCCGCTGTTGTTGTTCGGCAGCGGCGTCGGGTACGCCATGGACCATGTTCGCCCCGCGTCGTCCGAGTCGCTTCGGAAGATGCGTCCTTCGGTGCTGCGGAGCAGCATATGCACTCGCCGGTCGTCGGAGCGCCACAGCGTCGGCTGGATCAATCCCCTCGCGAACCAATGATCCGCGCCTACGTACGTCGACAAGTCCATCGGCACGAGCGCGCTCCGCATCCAGGTCGCCCCGCCGTCCTCGGACCGATCGACGAACGCCTCCCAGATTTGCTTGCCCGGCGCATCGGGGTCGTGTCGTTCGATCGAGGCCGGCGCTAGGATCGTCCCGTCCGGCAGCGCGATCGGCTTGTTGCGTACGGGCCCGCGGCCCCCGACGTCGCCCGGCACCAGCTCCGACGGCGGCGTCCACGTGCGGCCGCCGTCCTCGGACCGCATGGCGCGAGTGAACCAATCCGTAATTTCGTGTCCGACTTTATAGAAGAGCGTCACCCGATCGCCCTGCGCGAACAACACCGGATTCCAGTGCGCGATCCCTTCTTCGTCGGCGGCTTTGTACGGCGCCGACCAGACCCCGTCGGCGCTTCGCCGCGACATCCAGATGGCGACGTCGCTCGCCTTCTCGTGCGCGCCCGCGAACCATGCCGCCAGCGCCTCCCCGTTCGGCAGCGCGGCGATCGTCGAAGCGTGACTGCTTCGGAACGGCTGGCCTTCCTCGAAAATATATTGCTTCTCGAACGCGATGTTCGTCATGAATGGGATTCCCTCCGTGCGGCGAGTCGGCCGCTATGCTCGCAGCCGCTGCCGGTATTCATTCGGGGACGTGCCCTCGAGCTTCTTGAACGTCCTCAGGAACGTCGTTCGATTGTAGAAGCCGACGCGCTCCGAAATGTCTTGAATCGCCATGCCGCTGCTCTTCAGCAGCTCCTTCGCGAGCTGAATGCGCAGCTCGCTGATATAGTCGGTCAAGTTCATGTTGTAGTGTTCTTTGAACACCCTCGACACGTACTTGACGGATACCTCCATCTTGTCGGCGATATGCTCGAGATGAAGATCGTTGGTGTAGTTTTCTTCGATGTATGCTTTGATCGTCTGCGCCAATTGGCTCGACTTTTGCGTTTGCTTCGGTCCGAGATGCGTCTCGATCATGCGATGCATATAGGAGACCAGCAGGCGCTGCCGTTCTTCCAGCTCTTGCTCGTTCGCGAACGGACCCGAGTTCGTCAATGCCGTCCGCTCGGATTCGCTCGCCAACCGGTCGGCGTCGATGCCGCGTTCCATCGCGAACCGGGTCGCCGTATGATACATCTCGCCGATGAGCCCGCTGCGGGCGAACAAAGCATGACCCGACTTCCGCAGCAGCTCGTCGACCGCATGCTCCACTTCTTCCTTGCTCCCGAATCGCAATGCCTTCAAGAGCTTGTTCTCGTCCGCGTACGAATACGGAACGTCTTGGGCATCGTTCGGGGAAGCGGCGCAGGCGACCCGCGAAGGGTCCTCGGGAGGAAGCGTCCGCAGCGCGGCCATCGCCCCGCGGTACGATTTCGCGATGCCGTCGAGTCCCGCGAACGGCTGGCCGATCCCGATGCGGATATGATAATATTGCCGGTCGTATTCGAACGTCCGGATGAACTCCGCGACGCCCGCCTTGAACCGTTCCGTCTCCTCGTCCGTCCGGACGTTCGCGATCGCGACGTACAGATGATCGTTGGATTCCAAGACGTGCAGCGGGGCGTACTCCGACAAATACCCTTGGATCAGGTTTTTCATTTTATTTTCGATCACGATGCGCTCGACGTCCTGTACGTCCCGGAAGAACGTGTCTTTGAATTCGAACGTAATCGCGCAGCATAAATACCCGTCCTTCTTAAAGTTCAATTGCGTCTGCAAGATGCGCACGAGCTCCTCGTCCCGCTTGCGGTTCCGATCCGATCCGCGAACGATCTGCAGCAACGCGTGATCCGCGTATTCGCGCGCCATCGACTGCCATTCGTCGAGATACCGGCCGCGGTACGACATCCACTGCCGAATGCCGTCCCCGACCGCGTACAGATCGTTCGGGCGCTTCGGTTCGGCGTCGTCCCGCTGCTGTCGGTTGTCTTCCTCTAAATACACTTCTACGATTCTTCGGATCGGTTTATAAATTTTCAACGAAAAGAGAAGGGCGAACGCGGTACCGATGACGCATAACGCGATGCTGATGACGGTAATCAACCGAAGAATGCCTTGCGCTTGGCTCCGAAACGCCTGAAGCGGCGTGATCGCGCGATACGTCCAGCCGAACGTGCTCGTCGACACCGCCGATACGATGTAGCGTTCGCCGTCGATCCGCACCTCGGCGTTCTCGACCGAACGGGCGCTGGCGGAACCGGCGTCCCCGCCCCAATCGCGCGCGTTCGCGAATCGCTCGTCGGTGGACAGCACCACGTTACCGTCGCCGTCCGTCACGACGACCTCCGTCGCTCCCTGATCCAGCACGGGTTGCAGCGCGCGCACGACGTTCGCGACGGGGACGTCCGCGACCAACACCGCGCGATTTTTGCCGGATCGATTGCGCACGAGCAGCGAGAAAGCTTCCGTCGCTTGGAAACTCGTCGTCACGCGGGACGGCTCGACGATCTCGAGAGACCGGTCGGAGTCGAGCGTCGCGAGCCAGTCCTCGGCATCCATACCGTCGTACCGGCGGAATTTTTCGAAGAACGCCCGAAAGTCGTTCGCGCCGTCGCTCGTCATCACATACGTTCCGTCGGCGTATACGAATAGCTCCTCCGCGAATTGGTTCACGTGAAATCTCGTGCGATCGATGCTCTCGAACAATTCATGGAGGTCCGACCGGTCTTCCTCCGATGCCCAGGTCGACGTTCGGAGCAGCCTCCTGACGGCGGGATCGCCATAGAAGTTAACGCCCGCTTCGTAGATCGTCTTCCAATAGTTCTCTACCGTATGGCTGGAGGAGGTTAAATGCAGTTCGATTTTCTCGGTATACTCTCGCTTAAGTTCGTTGACGAAGTTGACGTAACTGATCCATCCGAGCAATACGACGGGGATGATCAACGACAAGAAGGAGAGGAGGATGTTCAGAAACATCTTGTTGACCCTGAATACGTCGACCCAACGCTTCACGCGTCTCCCCCTCCCCCGTTATCGATCGTCTATGCAGGCTACGACGCCCGCTGCAACGCCTCGTTGTAGATCGCTTCCATCTCGTCGGCGCCCGCGTCGGTCAGCTGCTTCGCCCATGCGTCGAAGTCGCTCAACGGCTTCGTGCCGATAATGAATTTTACTACATCCTCCGTCAATATGGACAGCTTCGACGAAATGTCCTTCAGCCGTTCCGTCTCGTCCTCCGTGAACACCGGAGCCAAGCTAGGCGCGTAGTAAGCCCCCGGGTCCGCGGCGAGCTCGTCGCCCCATCGAACCAAGTCGGGGGAGGAGCCTTGCACCATCGGGCCTTCGTCCACGCGGACCGAGAGCGCCAACAGACCGAGTCCGATCTCGGACATCATCGTGCGCACCGGGTCGCCGGAAGCGCTGTACTTGTCGATGACCGACTGCATGATCGCCGGCTTGCCGCCCGCGATTTCGTACGTTTCCCCTTCGACGCCGTAATTCGTCGCTAGCGTGCCTTCCGGTCCGTACATCCAATCGAACATGCGCATCAGCGCTTCCGGATTTTTCGTTTTCGAGCTTACGACATAGTTGTCCACGAGCCAGCCTTTCGGGTACAGCCAGCCTTTCGTTTCGCCCTTGGCGTTGCGCAAGTACGGAATGAGATCGAACTTCGCGTCCGGATCGACCTCCTGCAGCGCTTTGTTGTAGTTCACCGCGAACGAGTTGTTGTCGTAATAGAAGAGCGATTTTCCCGTGCTCAGCTTTTCGTCCCAGTTTTGCTTCGTGTTGATCGCGAAGTCCGGATCGAGAATTTTTTCCGCGTACAGCTTGTTCAAATACGTTAACACGTCCTTGAATTCCGGCTTGTTCTGGCCGTAGAAATACCGGTTTTCCTCGTCGTCGTACGTGATGCCGTAGCCGCTGCCCATGCCGAGCGAGAACGCGTCCATGAACGACATGCCCCGCGCGGAGAACGGATACGATTCCGGGTACGCCGCCTTCATCGCTTTCAGCGCGTCGTACAATTCGTCGAACGTGGTCGGCGTATTCAGGCCCAGCTCTTCCAAGACGTCGGTGCGGATCAGCAGCGCCTTGCCGCCTTGAATCTTATAGCTTTCCGTGATCGGGAACGAGTACAGCTTGCCGTCGACGTACAGCTTTTTGATTTCCGGGTTTTCCTCGATAACTTTCTTAAAATTCGGCATCGAATCGAGGTAATCGGATACGGCGACGAACATGCCCGTGTTCGCGTATCTGACGACCTCCGACGCTTCCACGCCCATAATGTCCGGGATGTTGTTCGTGGACAAGAGCGCGCTCTTCTTATCCGAATAGTTGCTGCCCGGCACCGGCTCCAACTCGATCGTCACGCCCGTTCGTTTTTGAATTTCTTTCAGCACCGGCGTATCCGTCATAATCGCCTGAGCCGGGTTTTCGCCCCGCATCCAGCGAACGGTTACCTCTTCCCGAGCCGGCTCCGCTTCGGCCGCTCCCGGCGCGGCGGTCGATCCGCCGCTTGTCGGCTCGCCCGTCTTCGGGGCCGTCGCGTCGCCGGAGGAGCAGGCGACCGCGAGGAGGGACGTAAGAAATATGACGCACAATAAGAATGCCAATCGGTTCCGCTTCCTGTTCAAAGTCAACTTCTCCCTTCGAATATGTGGTTTATGTTGATGCCTCCCGACCCGATCGATGTCGGCGGAGAACAACGAACCCGTTGCGTTACCCTTTCAACGAACCGATCATGACGCCCTTGACGAAATACTTCTGGATGAACGGATATACCAAGAGGATCGGAACGACGGCGACGATGATGACGGCGTACTTGATGTTCGTCGCGGTGACGGCGCTGTAGATGCCGCCGATTTCTTGGGTTTGCCCGGACATCTCCCCGAGCACGACCATATTCCGAAGGATGATCTGCAGCGGAAACTTATCCTTGTCGTCAAGGTAAATCATGGCTCCGAAGAAACTGTTCCAATGGCCGACGGCATAAAACAACCCCATCGTCGCCATAATCGCCTTCGACAACGGCAGCGTGATTCGGATCAGCGACACCAGCTCGTTCGCGCCGTCCATCTCGGCGGATTCGTACAGCTCGTTGGGAATGCCTTGGAAAAAGGTGCGCATGATGATCATGTTCCACACGCTGATCGCTCCGGGGAGTACGAGCGCCCACATCGTGTTCAGCAACCCGAGCTTCTGCACGAGCAAATAAGAAGGAATCAGTCCGCCGCTGAAAAACATCGTAATGACGATGAGCAGCGTGAAGAAGCCTCTGCCGTAAAAATGCGGCTTCGACAACGGATAAGCGCACATCGCCGTGCAAACGACGTTGATCGTCGTGCCCACGACCGTATATACAATCGTGTTCGCATACGACCGAAGGATCGACGGATCCTCGAATAGCAGACTATAGGTGCTCCAATTCATCTTGATCGGCCAGAAGGCCACCTCGCCGCGCATGACCGCGTTTCCGTCGCTGACGGACACGATAAAGATGTAGTAAATCGGATAAAACGTGACGAACACTAACGCCAGCATGAGGGCGATATTCGCCAAGTCGAACAGCTTGCTTCCCGCGTCGTCGGTCTTCACGGATCGCATCCCCCTTACCATAGACTCGTCTCGCTGACTTTCCTGCTAATGTAGTTCCCTATGGTCAGGAAGAACAGCGCGACGACGGAATTAAACAGGCCGACGGCCGTCGCGTAGCTGAAATCGGTCGAGACTAGACCTCTTCGATACACATAGGTGGAGATGATGTCCGACGTATCGAAGTTCGCGCCGTTTTGCAGCAGCAGCACCTTCTCGAACGATACCGACATAATCGCCCCGATGCTGAATAACAGCATGATGACGATCGTCGGGGCGATGCCGGGCAGCGTCACGTGCCGCATCTGCTTCCACCGGTTCGCTCCGTCGATCTTCGCCGCGTCGTACAGCTGCGGATCGATGGCGGTCAGCGCGGCCAGATAGATGATCGAGCCCCAACCGATTCCTTGCCAGATTCCCGAGCCGATGTAAATCGTGCGGAACCATTCCGGGATCATGAGAAAATGAATGTTTTCGATGCCGAAGAAACCTAACGCTTGGTTGACGAGCCCGTCGTACGACAAGAAGTTGACCAGAATGCCGCAGACGACGACGGTCGATAAGAAGTGCGGCATGTACGACACGGTTTGGACGAAGCGCTTGAATTTCTCGTAACGCAGCTCGTTCAATAACAAGGCCAGCACGATCGGCGCCGGGAACGCGAACGCGATTTGATACAAGCCGATCAAGAGCGTATTGCGCAAGATTTTGTAAAAATACGGGTCGGATAGAAACTCTTGAAAATACGCGAGTCCGACCCACTCGCTGCCGAGGATGCCGTCGAATACGCTGTAGTCCTTGAACGCGATCAGGATGCCGAACATCGGAATGTAATCGAACGTTAGGAAATACAGCAGCGGAATCGCAAACATCAAATAGTAATATTTGCTTTTTTTCATTAGCGTCCAGGATATGCCCTTCGCCGGTTGCCGGCGATCGGGGACGCGGCGGACGATGATCGTCTCCTTCAAGCGGTCGCCCCTCCAGTCCGATTTGGTGTCGATCGATTGAATTGAACGATACTCGATTCGGACGGAGCGTACCAGTGTCAATATGGATCGCGCGATGCATTTGTCCCACGGCGCGGCCGCGATGCATTTCGCCCACAGAGGCGAATTTCCCACGTCGCCGAGAGCGGCGCCGTCGACGTCTTTCGCCGACGCCTCTATTTTCGCGAAGCGCGAAAAACCCTTGCCCGTCGGGCAAGGGTCGCGATTCATTTCCGTATCAGTGCAGGGTAAAGACCGCTCGATTGGCGCCGACGACGAGGCCGGCATCGTTTCGAATCTCCTTCGGCGTCAACCGGTACATCCGATCGATCGTCTCTCGGTTGTCGTACCCGAGCTGCTCCAGGACGGAAGCGATGACGATCGGCCATTCGTCCTCGGAGCCGTCCAGCACCTTCAAGGCGACCGCGAGACGTTCCTTCCGGAGTCCGAAGCCGTATACGCCTTTGGCGCCGCCCTTCGCGACGATGTTCGGATCCTTCAATAGGTTGGAGCAAATGAACCAGGATGCCGACACCATATCGGATTGCGCGTTCATGACCCGCCCGATCTCCGTCGCCGCCCGCCTCGATGCTTCGTCCGGAAGCAGATCCGGGCATGCCAGCTTCAAGAACATCGCAGCGATGCTTCGGAGCGGCAGCGCGAACACCGGGAAGCCGCAGCCGTCCGTGCCGAGCCGAATGTCCGCTTCCTTGACGCCAGAGAACATCGAGACGGCCTGCAATATTTCGCGTTGCGCCGGATGCGAAGGATCCTCGTACCCCGCCGTGTCGTATCCCATCGCCTTGCACAGCGCCAATACGCCCAGATGTTTGCCGGAGCAGTTATGGTATAAGCGCCGCTTGGACTTCCCGGCCGACACCAGCGCATCCCGCGCCTGCGCGCTTAAGGGGTACGTCTCCGCGCAAACCAAGCATTCCTCCGCGACGCCGATTTTCGCGAGCATGGATTCGAGCGCTTCCACATGGGAAGCCTCGGCGCGGTGCGAGGCCGTCAGCAGCGTCTTCTCCCGATCCGTCAACCCGAATTTCTCGTCGATGCCGCGCACGAACGCCGGAATCGCTTGGAACGGCTTCGCCGCCGATCGCATGTAAGCGACCCAGTCCGGGTCTCCCGCGCGCAGAACGACCTTCCCGGTATCGTCCATGACGCAGACGTGACCGTAATGAATGTTTTCCAGCGTTGCGCCGCGATATTCTTCTACCAATCGTACTTCCATGTCCGGTGTCTCCCTCTCGTTCGACCTATTCGCCGAGTCTCTCCCTTAGTTATAATCGGGATCGCCTTCGCGCCGCAATGGACGAAAATCGCGGACTTCGCGATTTTCTACGAGCCGAGATTCCGACGCGCCGCGCGCATTCGCTCCGGATCGATCGGACGATCGAAGCTGCCGTTCTCGCGGACGCCCGAGCCGAAATGCACCTCGCGCACGCCGGCGGACGCGGCGAAGGAACCGACGGTGTCCGGCTTCAAGCCGTGACCGGCCAGAATGCGGAGACCTAATTCATCCGCGAGAGAGGAGAGGCGGCGAATTTGCGGAATCGCCTCCGGCGCGGGGCGCTTCCCTCCCGAGGTCAACACTCGCTTGATTTGCGGATATAACGCCAAAGTCCGCAAGGCGGCTTCCTGATCTTCGATTTCGTCGAACGCCCGGTGGAACGTCATATCCAAGCCGCCCGCTTCCTCCAGGATTCGTTCCAGCCCGGCCCTGTCGATATCGCCTTCTTCGGTCAACGCCCCGAAGACGAAGCCGGCCGCCCCGGCTTCGCGAATGACGTTCAGATCTCGAAGGAGAACCTGGTAATCCTCCTCGCCGTATACGAACGATTGACTGTGGGGCCGCAGCATGACGTTCACGGGGATACTCGCCGTTCGAACCGCGCGTTCGATCAACCCGGCGCTCGGCGTAAGTCCGCCCTCCGCGATCCCCGTCACCAACTCGATGCGGTTCGCCCCGAACTTGCAGGCCGCTTCGACATCGCCCGCGCGGATCGCGATCACTTCGATAATCATACGCTTCTTCCTTTCTTATCGTCCTCGTCGCCCGTTGCGCGCGGGTCGTAGCGGGCGCGCAGCGCGGCGGCGATGTCCCGAGCGGCGGACGCGCCGGCGGGCGGCATCGGCGCAGCAATGCCGAACGACGCCGCGAGCGAGCGCAGCCAGGTCTCGGCGCCCGGGAAGCCCGGATGCAGCTCGGTCAAGCTGCCCATGACGCCGGCGCGCACGTCGAGCCCCGCGCCGCCCGCGCGGCGGTAAAACTCGCGCACGAGCGCCGCGCGCGCCGCGGCGTCGCCCTCGGCGTTAACGAACGCCTGCACCGAGTAGGCGCGCTGCTGCCGCCGCTGCGCCAGCCCGCAAAACTTGCGCCCGCCGACGCTAAGGTCGTATTCGCCGGGGCAGTACGAGCCTTCGACCTCGCCCGTGTCGAACGCGACCCCGAACGGCTCCAGCGTGCCGGCGAGCAGTCCCGCCATCAGCCGGAAGTCGGCGTTCATATCGAGCTTGCCCGGCGCGCCGCGCCGGACGAGCGTCACGTTCACGACGCCGAGATCGAGCGGCACCGCGGCGCCGCCGGAATTGCGTACCATGACGCGGTAGCCTTCCTCCCGCTCCAGCCAATCCATCGCGGCGGCCGCGTTCGGCAGGCGGCTGTCGCGCAGCCCCAACACGAAAGCCCGTTCATGCCGCCACAGATGGACGGCCGGAACGGGCACGCGGTCTTCGCCCGCCTCGCGGCACAGCCACTCCTCGCAGGCGAACGGGTAATAAATATCTTCGGTCGAAGGCAGATGCGAATGCGAAATGAACATAGAATCGAGGCCCTCTCTCTCTGTCGGCGGCTGCCGGCAGACGTAAGTGCCCCTATTGTAACGGCCAAGCGAGCCGCGCGCAAGCGGGAGGCGCATGCGCGTCGGCGTACGCCGCGAACGCGCGGCCGATGCGCAGCAGCGCCCCGTGCACCTCCCACGCGGACCGCCCCGACGCCACGGCCGCGACGCCGTACCGCGCCAGCGCGCTTACGCCGCAGCGAAGGCCGTCGGCGCCGCTGTGCGTCAGCGCCGACGCTTCGCCGGCCATCGCCTCCGCCGCCCCGCGGCCCGCGAACGGCCCGAAGGCGTACAGCGCGCCGACGTGCGTGTCGCGCTCGAACGCGCCGATCGATTGAAGCGACTGCTCGGACGGCGCGAACCGCACCCGCGACGCCGCCGCGACGCGCCCCTGCGCGGTCACGAGCAGGTCGCTCTCGTACGAGCGGTAGCGGAACGCCTCGCCGGGCTCGCCGTAATGCACGCGTCCCGCGCACAGCGTGTCGAACAAGAGCAGCGTCGCGTTGTCCGCGAGCTCGACGCGCGTCCGGGACGCGAACGCCGCGTCCGCGTACAGCATCGTCGGCTGCGGGGCGTAGACGAGCGACGCCCCCGAGCCGACGGCGATCGTCGTCGTCTGCCTTGCGCCGAACCGCGGGGACGGGTGCGCCTTCGCGTACGACTGCGTCGTCACGCCGACGCTGCAGCCGTCCCCGACCGACCACGCCAACGCGTAGTCGTCTCCGTCCATCAGCCCCGGCGACACGTCCATGACGGTCGCCGAAACGCCGCCGTCCGTCCCTTCGACCGGGAACGTCTTCGTCAGCTTCAGCGGCGACGTGAAGTACGCGTCCGTCAACGCCGTCCGCGAGCCGCGCAGACGGAAGTCCGCCCGCAGCTCGGACGAGACGCCGACGCCGACGGCCTTAGGCGCGTAAAGCATCCTCGTACTGATGCTCCACCCAGTGCACGAGCCGGTCGAGCCCCTCGCCGCTGAACAAGTTCGTAAACACGTAGGGCCGTTCGCCGCGCATCCGCTTCGTGTCTTCCTCCATCACCGTAAGCGAAGCGCGCACATGCGGGGCGAGGTCGATTTTGTTGATGACGAGGTAGTCCGAGCGCATAATGCCGGGCCCGCCTTTGCGCGGAATTTTCTCGCCCTGCGCCACATCGATAATGTAGATGAACCGATCCACCAATTCCGGGGAAAAGGCCGCCGCCAAATTGTCCCCGCCGCTCTCGATGAAAATCATGTCGAGCTTGGGGAATCGCTCCTCCAGCTCCTGAATCGCTTCGAAATTCATCGACGCATCCTCCCGGATCGCCGTGTGCGGACAGCCGCCCGTCTCCACGCCGATAATGCGTTCCTCCGGCAGCACCTCGGTGTTCGCCAGAATGCGCGCATCTTCCTTCGTATAGATGTCGTTCGTAATGACCGCGATGCTGTACTTGCCGTTCAGGCTCCGAGCGAGCCGCTCCACGAGCGCCGTCTTGCCCGAGCCGACCGGCCCCCCGATGCCGATGCGCAGCGGGCGGGCGACGGCGACGTTCGTCGGCGCCCACTCGGGGTGATGGTGATGGTTTTGTCCTTGGCACATAGCGGATTCCTCCTAAAGTTGTATTGGGCGTTGCGTTGTTCCTCAAGACATGAATAACCGGCTGTATAACCCTTCGTGCCGCATCATGTACCCGTCCATCGCCGGCATCGCCGAATAATACGCCTCGGGATCGTCGTCTCGCACCGCCGCCCACGCCTCGCCGACGACCGGCAGCAGCGACGCGAGCAGCGACTGCGCCTCCGTCTGCCCGATCGACATGAGCCGCAGCGCCGTATTCGTCGCGAGCGTGGCGCACGCGTAGAGATACCCTTCCGCCGCCTCGTCTTCGGAGACGCCGAGTCGATAAGCGACGTACCCGTGCACCGTCGGATGCGCGCCGGGGCACGCCTCCTCGCGCACGGCGCGCTCCAGCGGCGCCCACTCCAGCGCCGGATGCATGGCGGCGGCGAGCCGCAGCAGCCGCCGGCCCATCTTCAGCGCGCCGTCGCGCGACTCGAAGGCGAGGCGCGACGCGTGCTGCCTCTCGTCCAGCGCCCAGACGCGCTCCCACTCGCCGGCCGCGGCGCCCCAGCGGTATACCGCCTTGACGGCGGCGAGGTCCATCGGCGCCCACGACTGCCGCAGCATGGCGGCGATGTAGTCGCCGACGTCGGCGCGCGTCGCGACGACGCCTTCCTGCACGGCCGTCTCGAGGCCGAACGAGTGGGAGAAGGCGCCGATCGGCAGCGCCGAGTCGAGCAGCTGCGCGAACGCCCAGCGGCTCAAAACAAGAAGTACCGCTGCGCCATCGGCAGCGTCTCCGCGGGCTCGCACGTAAGATGCTCGCCGTCAACCCGAACCTCGTACGTCTCCGGGTTCACCTCGATGAGCGGCGTCTCGCCGTTGTGGATCATGTCCGCCTTCCCCACGTCGCGGCACCGCCGCACCGGCTCCACCCGCTTCTGCAGCCCCAGCTCCCGATGCACGCCCGCGTCGTACGCCGCTTGCGAGACGAACGTAATGCTCGTGGCGTACCGCATCTTGCCGAAGGCGCCGAACATCGGCCGCCCCCACACCGGCTGCGGCGTCGGGATCGACGCGTTCGGGTCGCCCATCTGCGCCCAAGCGATGCCGCCGCCCTTCAGCACCATGTCCGGCTTCACGCCGAAGTACGCAGGACTCCACAGAACGAGGTCCGCGAACTTGCCCGGCTCGATCGAGCCGACCAGATGCGACATGCCGTGCGCGATCGCCGGGTTGATCGTGTACTTCGCGACGTATCGCTTGATCCGGCCGTTGTCGACGCCCTCGGCGTCGCCGAGCGCCGTCAGGGGGCCGAACTGCTTCTTCATCTTGTCCGCCGTCTGCCACGTTCGAATGAGCACCTCGCCGACGCGGCCCATCGCCTGCGAGTCCGACGAAATCATGCTGAACACGCCGCGGTCGTGCAGGATGTCCTCCGCCGCGATCGTCTCCGGCCGGATTCGCGAATCCGCGAACGCCACGTCCTCGGGGATCGAGGCGTCGAGATGATGGCATACCATCAGCATGTCGAGATGCTCCTCGATCGTGTTGACCGTGAACGGGCGCGTCGGGTTCGTCGACGACGGCAGCACGTTCGGCAGCGACGCGATCTTAATAATGTCCGGGGCGTGCCCGCCGCCGGCGCCTTCCGTATGGTACGTGTGAATCGTGCGTCCGCGAATCGCGGCGATCGTATCCTCCACGAAGCCGGATTCGTTCAGCGTGTCCGTATGGATCGCCACCTGCACGTCGTACGCGTCCGCCACCCGCAGACACGCGTCGATCGCCGCCGGCGTCGTGCCCCAATCCTCGTGCAGCTTCAGCCCGATCGCGCCCGCTTCGATCTGCTCCCGCAGCGGCTCCTCGAAGGAGGCGTTGCCTTTGCCTAAGAAGCCTAAGTTCATCGGGAACGCTTCGGCCGCCTCCAGCATCCGGTGCATATGCCATGCGCCCGGCGTCACCGTCGTCGCGTTCGTGCCCGTCGCCGGTCCCGTGCCGCCGCCGAGCATCGTCGTCACGCCCGAGGCGAGCGCCTCGTCGATCTGCTGCGGACAGATGAAGTGGATATGGCTGTCGATGCCGCCCGCGGTGACGATCTTGCCTTCGCCCGCGATGACCTCCGTCGAGGCGCCGACGACGAGCCTCGGGTCGACCCCGTCCATCATGTCGGGATTGCCGGCCTTGCCGACGGCGACGATGCGCCCGTCGCGGATGCCGATATCCCCTTTCACGATGCCCCAATGATCGATGACCGTCGCGTTCGTAATGACGGTATCCAGCACGCCGTCGTGCGCGCGCGTCGCCCGGGACGATTGCCCCATCCCGTCGCGAATCGTCTTGCCGCCGCCGAATTTGATTTCGTCGCCATAGACGGTGAAGTCTTTCTCGATGACCGCCCACAAATCCGTGTCGGCCAGACGGACGGCGTCGCCCGTCGTCGGCCCGAACATGTTCGCGTAGGCGGCGCGGTTCATCTTCGTCACGAGCCGGCTCCCTCCCACGCTTCAAGCCTCGCCGCAACGAAGTCCGGCAGCGGCTCGCCGGCGATCGCGGGTCCGGCCGCGATGCCGCTCATGCCGTAGGCGAGCCGCGAGCCGCCGATCGCGACGAGCGTCACAGGCTTCTCCTCGCCCGGCTCGAACCGGACGGCCGAGCCGGACGGAATGAGAAGCCGCATGCCGTACGCCTTCAGCCGATCGAACAGCAGCGCCCGGTTCACCTCGAAGAAATGCGCATGCGAGCCGACCTGCACCGGCCGGTCGCCCGTGTTCATTACCGTAATCACCGTTCGCGTTCTGCCGGCGACGAGCTCGACGTCGCCCGCCGCCGCGCGAATTTCCCCTGGGACCAGCATGACTCGTTCCTCCTCATCGAATCGGGTCGTGTACCGTCACGAGCTTCGTTCCGTCCGGGAACGTCGCTTCGACCTGCACCTCGTGCACGATGTCCGGCACGCCCTCCATCACCTGCTCTCGCGTCAGCACCTTCGCTCCCATCTGCATCAGCTGCGCCACCGTCAGCCCGTCCCGGGCGCCCTCCAGCAGCTCCGACGTAATGAGCGCCGTCGCCTCGGGCACGTTCAGCTTCACGCCGCGCGCCAGTCGGCGTCTCGCGACGTCGGCGGCCATCGTGACGAGCAGCTTCTCCTTTTCCCTCTCCGTCAAATGCACGTCGATCGCCTCCTACACCGTCAAGTGTCGATGAATGATGCTTTCGTCCAGCTCCTCGATGGCGCCCTGCGCGACGATCGTGCCCTTATCGAGCACGAGGAACGCGTCGGCCGCCTCCCGGGCGAACGTCACGCTCTGCTCGACGAGCAGCACGGCGAGCCCTTCGGCGCGCAGCTCGCCGATCAAGCGGGCGATGTCCATCACGATGTTCGGCTGGATGCCCTCCGTCGGCTCGTCGAGCAGCAGCATCGCAGGCTCCGACACGAGCGCCCGCGCGAACGCAAGCTGCTGCTGCTGCCCGCCGGAGAGGTCCCCGCCGCGGCGCGAACGCATCTCGTACAGCGCCGGGAACCGCTCGTAGACGGCCGCCGGCACGCCGGCGCGCCTTCGCTTCGGGTTCGCCTCGAGCCCGAGCAGCACGTTCTCCTCCACGGTCAGCTGCGGGAAAATTTCGCGTCCCTGCGGCACGTACCCGATCCCGCCGCGGGCGCGCCGGGACGGCGGCTCGCCGATCAGCTCGTCGCCGTTCCACCGAACGGAGCCGCGCTTCGCCCGGATAACGCCCATGATCGTCTTCAACAGGGTCGTCTTGCCGACCCCGTTCCTTCCCATCAAGCAGGTGACGCGGCCGGGCGCCAGCGAGAAGCCGACGTCGCGCACCACCATGCTCTCTCCGTATCCCGATTCCAATCCGCTGACCGTCAACATGCGCCGTTCACCCCGCCATCTTTCCTAAATACACTTCGGCCACCCGCTCGTCGCGCTGCACCTCGGCCATCGTGCCTTCCGTCAGCAGCGTCCCCTCGTGCATGACCGTCACCTTCGAGGAGAATTGCCGGACGAAATCCATATCGTGCTCGACGACGACGACGCTGCGATTTTTGATGATCTCTTGCAGCAGCCGTCCGGTCTTCTCGGTTTCCTCGTCCGTCATGCCCGCCACCGGCTCATCCAGCAGCAGCACCTGAGGTTCGGCCAAGAGAATCATGCCGATCTCGAGCCACTGCTTCTCGCCGTGCGACAGCGCCCCCGCCTTCCAGCCGGCCTTGCCCGCGAGCCCGACCATCCGCAGCGCTTCGTCGATGCGCTCCCGCTGCTCGGCCTCAAGCTTCGCGAACAGGAGCGAGAACACGTCCCGCTTCTGCTTCAGCGCGATCTCCAGGTTCTCCCACACCGTGAGCGCGGCGAAGACGGACGGCGCCTGGAACTTCCGCCCGATGCCGCAGGAGGCGATGCCGTGCTCCTTCAGCCGGGTCAGATCGATGTCCGCTTCGCCTTGATGGAACAGCACGCTGCCGCTCTTCGGCTTCACCTTGCCGCAGATCGCGTCCAACATCGTCGTCTTGCCGGCCCCGTTCGGACCGATGAGGAACCGAAGCTCCCCGTGCGCCAGCGAGAAATCCATCTCCCGCAGCGCGTAAAATCCGTCAAAGCTGACGCTCACCTTCCGGCACGACAGGACGATACGGGATTCGATCATGACGCTTCCCCCTTCTTCGAATGAAGTCGACCGCCGAGCCGAACAGCCCGACGAGCCCCCGCGGCAGAAACACGACGACAACAATGAACAACGCCCCGAGGAAAATGAGCCACCCGTCCGGATACGCTTCGCTGATCAGACTCTTGGACCAGTTGAGCGCGAGCGTCCCGACGACCGCTCCGATCAAGGTGCCTCGGCCGCCGGCCGCCACCCACAACACCATCTCGATCGACGGCACGATGCCCATCATCGACGGGGAGATGATCCCGACGTGAAACACGAACAGCACCCCGGCGAGACCCGCGAACGCGCCCGACAGCGCGAACGCGAACGACTGGAACACCGCGGGATCGTAGCCGAAGAAGCGCACTCGGTTTTCCCCGTCGCGGATCGCCTCGAGCACGCGCGCGAGCCGCGTCGACACGAGCCAGCGGCACAGGACGAAGCTGCCGATCAGCACCGCCGCGGTGATGTAATACAGCGCCGTCTTCACGTTCGGGTCGCTGAGCGAAAATCCGAGCACGGTCTTGAACGACGTAATGCCGTTCGTACCGCCGGTATACCCCTGCTGCCCGACGAACAGCGTCACCGCGATAATGACGAGCGCCTGCGTCAGAATCGTGAAGTACACGCCGCGCACCCGGTTGCGGAACGTAAACCAGCCGAGCGCGAAGGCGAGCAGCGCCGGGAGCGCGATCGCCGCGGCCAGCGCGAAGCCGAAGCTGCCGAACGGCGCCCAGAACGCAGGCAGCTTGTCGATCCCGCTCCAGCTCATGAAGTCGGGCAGCTTCCCGCCCGTCGCCTCTAACTTCAAATACATCGCCATGCTATAAGCCCCTACTCCGAAAAAGACTCCCTGCCCCAAGCTCAAAATTCCCGTATACCCCCACAACAGGTCCAAGCCGAGCGCCAGTATCGCGAACGCTAAAAACTTGGACAGCAGGTTCAGCCGGAAATCCGACAGAAACATCGGGGCGATCAAGAGCAAGACGACGGCGACGCCGTACGCCGCGAGCAGCCACGGCTTCGGGATCCGCCGGCCGAGCCCCGTTCCTTTGCTAAGCATGCGTCATCCCCCTCTACTGTCCGTCGAGCGCCCGCGTCTTCATCGCGACGAAGCCGCGCGGGCGCCACTGCAGGAACGCTACGACGAGCGCGAATACGAGCACCTTGCCGAGCGACGCCGACGTCCACGATTCGAACATCGTGCTCGTAATGCCGATGCCGGCGGCGCCGACGACGGTGCCGATCAGCTTGCCGACGCCGCCGAGCACGACGACCATGAACGCGTCGACGATGTAATACGTGCCGAGCGACGGCCCGATCGGCCCGAGCAGCGACAGCGCGCAGCCCGCGACGCCGGCGATGCCGGCCCCGATGGCGAAGCTCGCCGCGTCGACGCGCCGCGTCGAGACGCCGAGGCAGGCGGCCATGTCGCGATTTTGCATGACGGCCCGCATGTTGCGGCCGGCGCGCGAGCGATAGATGTAGAAATACATCGCGGTGAGCACCGCGAGGACGAGCGCGATGATGAACAATCGCTTATACGTCAGAACGAGACCCGATCCGATGTCGAGCCCGCCGTTCAGCCAGGACGGGCTCGTCACCGCGACGTTCGGGGCGCCGAACACGCTGCGCGCCGCTTGCTGCAGCACCATGCCGACGCCCCATGTCGCGAGCAGGCTGTCGAGCGGCCGGCCGTAGAGGAATCGGATCAGCCCGATCTCCATCAGCCAGCCGACGAACGCCGCCGCCGCGAACGACAGCGGCAGCGCCAAGACGAAATACCAGTCGAACGACGCCTTCGGCGCGTACGCGAGGAAGGCGTGCTGCACGACGTACGCCGTATACGCGCCGATCATGATCAGCTCGCCGTGCGCCATGTTGATGACGTTCATCAGCCCGAAGGTGACGGCGAGGCCCAGCGCGACGAGCAGTAAAATCGAGCTGACGCTGATGCCGTTAAACAGCTGAAGGATCCATACTTCCATCATTCACACTCCTTCTTGCGCGAGTTGGACAAGAAGGGCGGCGAAGATCCGCCGCCCGGCCATTATGCTTCCTTCCGCTTCCGAACGTTCCGCTTCTCCTTGCGGCTCGTCACTCGCCTTCGCTTAAAGATGCCGCCCACTCGTAGCCCTTCAGGTACGGGTCCGGCTTCACCGGCTCCGGCGTGCTGTAGATTTCCTTAATCATGCCGTCCGTCTGCACTTCGCCGATGCGTACGGGCTTATAGATGTGCTGCGTCTCGCCGTCGATCGTCACGAGACCTTCCGGCGCGTCGAACGTCAATCCCGCGGCCGCTTCCTTCACCTTATCGACGTCCGTCGAACCGGCCTTCTCGACCGCCGCCGCCCACAGGTACACCGCGATGTAGCCCGCTTCCGCCGGATCGCTCGTTACGCGGTCTTCGCCGTAAGCCGCCTTGTACGCCTCGACGAACGCCTTGTTCTCCTCCGTCTCCGTCGTCTGGTAATAATTCCAAGCCGTCAGATGCCCTTCCAGCACGTCGGGCCCGATGCCGCGAACCTCTTCCTCCGCGACCGAGACGGACAGCGTCGTGATGTCGTCGGCGCCGATGCCTGCATCCTTCAACTGCTTGAAGAACGCCACGTTGCTGTCGCCGTTGAGCGTGTTATACACGATATCCGGCTTCGCCGCTTGAATTTTGCTGATGACCGTCGAATAGTCCGTATGGCCGAGCGGCGTATACTCTTCGCCTACAAGCGTGCCGCCCTCCGCTTCGAGCTGCGCCTTGATGATCTTGTTCGCCGTTCTCGGGAACACGTAGTCCGAGCCGAGCAGGAAGAACGACTTCCCGCGGTTTTCCAGCAGCCACGTGACCGACGGCACGATCTGCTGGTTCGTCGTCGCGCCGGTGTACATTATGTTCGGCGATTGCTCCAGCCCTTCGTATTGCACCGGGTACCAGAGCAAGCCGTTCAGCTCCTCGAACACCGGCAGCATCGCCTTCCGGCTCGCCGACGTCCAGCCGCCGAACACCGTCGCCACGCCGTCGCTCGAAATGAGCTTTCTCGCCTTCTCCGCGAACGTCGGCCAGTCGGACGCGCCGTCCTCGATGACCGGTTCGATTTGCTTGCCTAATACGCCGCCCTTTTCGTTAATCTCCTTGATCGCCAGCAGCTCCGAGTCGTGGACCGATACTTCGCTGATCGCCATCGTCCCGCTCAGACTGTGCAAGATGCCGACTTTAATCGTCTCCCCCGTCTCGTTAGATGTCGTAGAACCCCCGGTGCCGCTCTCCGTCGTCGTCGAAGCCCCCGTCGCGCATGCCGTCAGTACCATAGCGGCCGCAACGAACGACGACGCCAACATAGACAACCTTCTCTTCATATCTACACCACTCCCCGATGGTTTCCGAACGATTCTTCTCTGTATGTGGCGAATCGTTCGTTAGCCAAATTATAGAAGCGCTCGAACTTACATGTCAATATAATTTACACAGAAATAATTTATTACCTTATAAACATAACATATACATTACATATAGATTGATTTTTAACTATTCGTCACGTAAACTCACAAAAAAAAAGCCCGAGCGCCGCAACGCTCGAGCTTTTTCGAAGCCTATTCCGAATGAATCTTACATTAGTCTTTGTCGACCAGATCCCGCTGCAGATACTCTTCCAGTACGTTCGTCACGTGGAAAATCGTGTGCCCGAGGTCGTTGATGTTTTCCACCGAATGCTCGCACTGCGGCCCGTACGCCATGTCCTCGTCGTAGTGGGATAATCGCTGCTCGATTTCCGGCTCTGACAACCCTTCCTGCACCTGCCGCTCTCGGATCGTATTCCGGTCCGCGTACAGGAAGATGCGGACGACGACGTCGCCGTACAGCTCCCGCAGAATGTCCGCGCCGTGGCGGTTGAGAATGAGGTAAACGCTTCCCTTCTCGAACGCGGAAGAAATATCCGCTTCCTTAACGCCGTACCGGTATCCGTCGATCGTCAGATGCTCCACGAATTGACCCGACGCCGCCGCTTCCCGGAATTCCGCCTCGCTGACGAAGTTGTAATCCTGCCCATCCTCTTCGATCGGCCGCCTGCCCCGCGTCGTATACGAGATGACCTTCCTGACGCCAAGGGTAAGGCCGACCGCGTCCGCCACGGACTTGCGTCCCGATCCGTCGGGCCCCGTAAACACGAAAATATACTTGCCGTCCGAATTCGCCATTCGCGCCACCTCCATGGTTAGTCTTTATGCGTAATCCTATCATATAATGATACGTCTAAATATTCAAAAAATTTTTTCGTTTCGAAAAAACCGTCGATAAACCGCGCTCTCTCTGCTAAAATAAGGTTGCTATTTAACAGGATAAAGCAACCAGCCGGAGAGGTGCCGACGCATGCATGATGAATACGAATTAGAAGTCGTCAAGATGAAGCAAGACCTGTCGTCCGAGCAGATGCTTAGCGTCATCTTCGAATACACGGCCAAGATCGCGAACGAACGCATTCTCGACAACGTGTTGATCCTCATGGCGAACATGGGCCGCGAGATGGTCGTAGCCGACCGTTGCTCGGTCTGGCTCATCGACGAGCGGACCGAAGAGCTGTTCACGACGGTCGCGCACGGCGTCAAAGAAATTCGGATCCCGCTGAATTCCGGTCTCGTCGGCATGTCGATCTCCTCCGGCGAAGCGATCTTCATCGACGACGCCTACACCAACGTACCGTACCGGGACGTCCTGCTGAGCGGCGCCATCGCCGTCGACAAGCGAACCGGCTATCATACGAAGGCGCTCATGGTCGTGCCGTTCCGGAACAACGAAGGGCGCATCATCGGAGCGTATCAAGCGATTAACAAGCTGACGGAAGCGGAAGTATTTTCGAACAAAGATCTCGAGTACTTGAAGCTGGCCGCCTCCTACTCCGGGAAGTCGATCGAATCCGTTATGCTGCAGCAGGAAATCGAAGAGACGCAGAAGGAAATCATCTTCACGATGGGCGAGATCGGCGAGAGCCGTTCGAAGGAGACGGGCAACCACGTCAAGCGCGTCGCGGAGTATTCCTACATACTGGCGCTCGGCATGGGCATCTCCCAAGAAGACGCCGAGAAGCTGAAGCTCGCGTCGCCGATGCACGACATCGGCAAGGTCGCGATTCCCGACGCCGTCCTGAAGAAGCCCGGCAAGCTGACGGACGAGGAATACGACGTCATGAAGACGCATACGACCATCGGATACAATCTTTTGAAAAATTCGCGCCGCGAGCTGCTGAAGATCGCCGCCGTCGTCGCTTCCCAGCACCACGAGAAGTGGAACGGCCGCGGCTACCCGAACGGACTGAAGGGCGAAGAAATCCACGTGTACGGTCGGATCACCGCGATCGCGGACGTGTTCGACGCCTTGGGCAGCGAGCGCGTATACAAGAAGGCTTGGGAGCTGGACCGCATCTTGAACTTGTTCAAGGAAGAGCGCGGCCAGCACTTCGACCCGAAGGTCGTCGACGCGTTTTTCGAGCAATTGCCCGCCATTTTGAAAATACGCGACGCTTACCAGGACGCCATTCCCGAAGCATCTGCGTAAACGAAGAAGCGAGGCCTCCATTCCATTTCGGAGCGCCTCGCTTCTTCGTTGTCCTCGCGTCCCGCTACTTCATCGAGATCGTGCAAGCGCCGACCGTTCGGCCTTCCAGAACGAGCTCCAGCGCGTCGCCGTCCGCGACCGGACCGACGCCCGCCGGCGTGCCCGTGAAGATGACGTCGCCTTCGTCGAGTCCGTAGTTCATACCCAGGTGATCGACCAGCGTCTGCAGCGAGAAGATCATCTCGCGCGCGAAGCCGCGCTGCGCCGTCTCGCCGTTCTTCTTTAGCAGAAACTCGACGTCTTGAATCGCGGCCGCTCCGGGGAATGGCATCCATTCGCAGATCGGCGCCGAATGGCGGAAGCCCTTGGCCGCGAGCCACGGCTGCCCCTTGCTCTTCAGCGCGGATTGCACGTCCCGAAGCGTGAAGTCCAGCCCGAGCGTCATCCGGTCGACCAAGTCGTCGACGCTTGCCCCCGGCTCGTACGCCTTAGCGACGCGAAGCACGATCTCCGCTTCGTGATGCACTTCGCCGACGCCCGCCGGCATCGGAACGGTTCCCTCGAACGGCACGAGCGCATGCGTCGGTTTCAGAAATACGATCGGCGACTTCGGCACCTCGTTGCCGAGCTCCTTCGCGTGCATCGCGTAATTGCGCCCGATGCAGTATACATTGCGGTATTTCATATCGTGGCGGTCTCCTCTATGTACGACGTTCCTCGTTTGCGTTCGTCATCGTCACTCGTCGTCCGGCTCGATCTTCCCTTCGGCGTCGACCGACGCTCCCACGGACAGCTGATCGAGCCGAGCCAGCAGCTCCTTCGTCCGCTCCGGCGGCATCGGCTGCGGCTGCGGCGTATCCGCGAAGTACGGCGTCAGCTTCAGGCTGCAATCGCCGCCCTCGCCGCATTCCGCCTCCAGAATCGCGGCTTCGTACGTCAGCGGATCTTTGGATTTCGTGAAGATGAAGTTGCCCAAGCTGTACGCGATCCATCCGCCGCCGTACCGTTCGAACCCTTGCAGTACGTGCGGGTGCGACCCGACGACCAGATCCGCGCCGGCGTCGACGAACCGGCGGCCGAGGTCGACCTGCTTCTCCGGATGCGGCTCCTGCGCGCGCTCCTCGCCCCAATGCGCCATGACGACGACGAGATCCGCTTCTTCGGCGGCCTTCTTGATCGCCTTGACGGGCTCAGTATAATCGTACGTCTCCGCCAGCCCGAGACTATTTTTCCCGACCTTCCACGATACGTCCGGAACGACCCGCGTGAAGCCGAACACCGCGATGCGCAGCCCGTTCTTCTCGACGTAAACAGGCGTATACGCCTCGTCCATCGTCTCTCCGGCGCCGACGTGCAACAATTCGCTCTCTTCGAGATGCTTCATCGTATCGCGTAGCGCGTCCGGGCCGAAATCGAGCGTATGATTGTTCGCCAGGTTGACGAGATCGAAGCCCGCTTCCTTGAACGCGGGCAGCGCGTCCGGATCGCTGCGGAATTCGTATTGCTTCTTCCCCGGCTTCTCTCCGCCGAGCGACGTGACCGACGTTTCCAAATTCGCGATCGCCAGATCCGCGCCCTGCAGCTGCCCCTTCACATGCGTATACGGGTAATCGAAGCCGTGACGCTCTAGCAGCGTACCGACGTACTCTCCAAGCAGCACGTCGCCGACGAAGGCGAGCTTCACGCGTCCGCCGTCGCCGCCCGCGCCGGGCGTCTCGGTCTCCGGCGTCTCCGATCCGGGCCCTGCTCCCGGCTCCGTCGCTTCTCCGTCCGTCGACGTCTCCTGGCCCGCCGTTCCTTCGCCGTCGTCGCCCATCTCGTCTGCCGGCTCCTCCGGCGCAGCCGCTTCGTCGTCCGGCGCCTCGCTCTCGCCGGGCGTCGGCCCCGCGGCGCTCTCCTGCATCGGCCGCCCATCCGCGGTGTCCCCGCCCGAGTTCGACGCCCACACGTTCCAGGCGACGACGACGCCGACGGCGACCAACAACACCGCGTTCAACGCCGCGAGCTTGCGCCTTCGGGACGACGCCCGACGGCGGCGCATCGTTTCCGTTCTTGTTCGACTCATGCCAACCTGCTCCTTCTCCCCCCATTGCATCCTGTCATTATAACACAAAAGGAGAGCGTCCGGATGGGGCGCTCTCCCTACTTGGGCAATTATTGGTTCATGTAATGACCGGTCATCTGCGGCATATTCATCGCGTTCGGCGACATGCCGGCTTGGCCCGCTTGCATCGCTTGGTTGGAGTTCATGCGCTGCTGCATCTGACCCTGCATCCCGCCTTGCGCACCTTGCGCGGCTTGTCCGCCGTAGGCCGGCATGCCGCTCTGCATCTGGCCTGCCATTCCTTCTTCCATCATCAGCCCTTGGTTGTTCATCGGCAGGAACGAGTGGAGCATCGTCTTCGCCGTATGATCGTGAATCGTCGGCACTTGATACGTACCCTGCTGATTCATGAAGAGGAACGTCTCGTACGCTTGGTTGAAGCACGTGATCGCGCCGTTCATGAACATCTGGCGCAACGTCGGGTCGGTCACTTCGAGGCCGCGTTGAATGTGGCAAGTCGCGGAAGCTTTATGCGCCGCGAGAAGAGCCGAAGCGATCATCGTGTCGTTGAAGCGGCCCGTGCGCTGAGGAGCGACCGGCTGCGGGTTGCGCAAGCCGTATTTGAGCCGTTCCATGTTGGCGTCCGGCTGCGCGAACGGCGCCGGCATCCCTTGACGCGCGCTGAAATCGTGAGTGTACGCCACCATATTGTCGTACGCGGCGATCGCCATATCCATCTGGCGGCGAATCATCGAGCGAAGCTGTTCGTCTTGGGCTTCTTGCTCGTACAACGCCATATGGTTGATTAAATTCATCTTCTCCGACAAAATCTCCGAAACTTCCATCACTTCATGGGCACCGAATTTCACGGATTGGTCAGCTCCTTAACGATGTATAGCGCGAAACGCGCGGCATCCATTACGGTTCCCGTCGATTGGCAAATTTATGCATCGGATTTATTGTGTATAATGTAAAGGTCCGTATTCCCGGAACGGAGGACCCCCATGGAGCGTTGGAAAATCAATTTGGCCGTACTCTGGTTCGGTCAGTTTCTCGTCATGTCCGGCATGTCGATGATCATGCCGTTCATCTCTCTATACGTGCAGGAAGAATTAGGCGTCTCCGACCCGGCGCAAGTCGCCTGGTGGGCGAACGCGATCTTCGCCTCCAACTTCATTACGTCGTTCATCGCGCAGCCGCTATGGGGCGGGTTGGCCGACCGATACGGCCGCAAGATCATGCTGCTGCGCTCCGGATTCGGCATGGCGATCGTCATGCTGCTCATGGGCTTCGCGACGAGCGCTTGGCAGCTGCTCGCCCTTCGCATGTTGAACGGCGTCATCTCGGGCTACGTCCCCGCCGCCACCGCGTTAATGTCCGCCTCCGCGCCGAAGGAGCGGATGGGCTTCGCCATGGGCACGCTGCAGTCCGGCGCCGTCGCCGGTACGATCCTGGGCCCGTTCATCGGCGGCGTGCTCGCCGAGTGGGTCGGGTATCGGCCTATCTTCTATATCACAGGCAGCTTGCTGCTGCTCGCCAGTCTTCTCGCTTGGGCGGTCGTAAAGGAAAACTTCGTGCGGGACGGCTCCTCGCGCAAAGGCGCCGCCGTCTCCCTCGGCGACAGCTTCCGCCGGTTGATCAAGGCTCCGCAAATTCCGGCCCTGTTCGCGGTGACCGTCGGCATCCAAGTTGCGATGCTCAGTTCCCTGCTGCTGATCCCGCTATTCGTTCAAGAGCTGCACGGGACTGTGAGGCTTGCCTTCTACGCCGGTCTCGTCGGCTCCATCACAGGCTTCGCCAATATGGCGGCATCGCCGCTGCTCGGACGCTTCGCCGATCGCGTCGGCTACGAGAAGGTGCTGACCGTCTGCTTGATCGGCGCGGCGCTCTCCTTCATCCCGCAGGCGTTCGTCGATAACATCTGGCAGCTGATCGCGAGCCGGTTCCTGCTGGGGCTGTTCATGGGCGGCATGCTGCCGTCGGTGAACGCGCTGCTGCGCGTCTATACGCCCGACGGCATGGAAAGCCGCGCTTTCGGCTTCAACAGCAGCTTCCTCAGCCTCGGCAACATCCTCGGACCGATGATCGGGGGCGCCTTGGCGGGCTGGATCGGCATCCGCGGCATCTTCTTCTTCGCCTGCGTCATGCTTCTGACGAACGCCGCGTGGACGTGGGTTACGCTGCGGAAGAAGCGCGGCTCCTCCGCTCCCGGATAATGTCGCGGAGCGGCGGCGCCTCGATACAGGCGATCACGTTCAACAGAAAGCAGGACCTTCGCGCTTGGAAGAAAATCTTCTTGATCTCATGACGTTCCTCCCATTCGTCGCGCGTAATTTTCCCTGGCCTCGGCGGTTCCCCCTCTTCGACGCACTCGTATTGCAGGACGGCTTCCTTCGGGAAGTCGGGCGAGGCCTCGATGTCCGGATGAAGAAAGATCGCTTCCATCGGGTGTCTCAGCTCCGAGGCGACCGTCCTGCAGTAGTAGTCGAGCGCATCCTGAATCTTGCTCAACATCGAACAGGCCGTCTTGTAAGAGACGCCCAGTCGCTCGCGAAGGAAGCTCGGATGGAGCAAGCGATTATCATTCACCCACTTGATCGCGTAAAACCACTTCTTGAGCGGCGTCCTCGTCCGATGAAAGATCGTACCGGCCGTAATCGACACCTGGTACCTGCAGCTCGGCCTCGAGCATTCCATTAAACCCCGTTTCTCGACGGGATAACTAAGACGCTCGTAGCAACGCGGACAGCTAAAGCCTTGCGGCCACCGCTTCCGGACGACGTACTGCCGGCATACTTCCTCCGTCGGGAACACTTGCTCCATATCGAACCTTCCGTTCCATACGTCCCAATCGTCGATCGCATACGCCTTCGTCCACGCATCATCCATTGCATTCGCCGCGCAAGCCTCGGCCGTCCCGACCTCCACGATTGCCGCCTTTGCCGCCTTTGCCGCCCCCATCCGAGCCCCTCCCGGTTCCCCGTTTTCCCCATTATATCGAACATTCGTTCCCATTTCAATGCATTTTTTCACCCCCTCCCCTGTTCCTCCTGTCTTTTTCGTTCTTGTCCTTAACTCAGGAGGATCAGTGTCGGTAACTTTCCTTTTCCTACGCGGAAATCGCTTTTTCCGACTTCCTGAGTTAAAGCAAAAAATAAAAAAGGCATGAGGGAGGAGGAGGGGCTAAGGCAGGTTTCCGGTAGAACGGCTTGGGCGATGGAAGCGAGTTGGCGGCAGCAAAGCGCGGATGGCGGCAACGGGAGTACGGAAACGCAGCGGGTCCGGAAGGAGACGCAATTGCGGGAGGGAAGCGCGGCTAGGGTCGACAGAACGCAGAACGCAGAACGCAGCCGGCGGTCCCGGCGCGGGGGATGGGCGGGAACAACAACGGAGGGCCGTATAACGGAAAAAGCCGCGCCGAAGCGCGGCCGCGATGGCCCTCACACGATGCGGGCGATGGACAGTCCGTCGTAAGCCGGCAGGATGACGCCCTGCAGACGCGGATCTGTCGCGATTCGCTCGTTGAAGACGCGCATCGCGCGAACCGACGGCGACGTCGACTCTTCTTCCACGATTCTACCCTTCAGCAGCACGTTGTCGCCGACGACGATCGCGCCGGGGCGGCCGAGCTTTAACGCCCAGTCTAAGTAATTAGGGTAATTGCCCTTGTCCGCGTCGATGAAGAAGAAGTCGAAGGTTTTCCCTTCCGAGGCGAGCGTCTCGAGATTCGCGAGCGCCTCGCCGACGCGGTACTCGACGACGTCGCCGAAGCCGGCCGCGGTTAGGTTCGCCTTCGCCAGCTCCGCATATTCGGGCTTCAGCTCCAAGGACGTCAACGTGCCGCCGGGGCGCAAGCCGCGTGCGAGACAGATGCCGCTATAGCCGGCGAGCGCGCCGATCTCGAGCGCGGCGGAGGCGCCCGACGAGGCGGCGAGCAGCGTTAACAGACGCCCGTACCCCGGCTTGACCGAGATGTCCGGCATATTTCTCTCCTTGATCGAGGCGAGCGCCCGTTCGAGATCGGGGTCTCCTTTCCCTCCAAACAGCGCTTCCGCGTATTGTTCCGCACGTTCCACGCGCATCCCTCCTTCATCCACTCTTCAGACTCCAGTATACCCTATGCCGTCTGTCGATTTCGACCGGACGCCGAAGGACCTCTTCGGGAGAAGCCGCATAAGATATGCGTAAAGCCGCGGAAGGGGTACGAACAACATGAGTGTGTTAGGGATCATGACGAATGCCTCCCGAAATCCGCAGAAATACACGGTTTACGCGAAAGCGGCGGAGCGTCTCGGATTCGAAGCTACGCTGCTGTTCGAACCTAGCGACGTGGATTTATACCGCCGCCGGGTAGAGGCGTACTGCTATCGCGGGGGGGCGTGGCGGAGGCGGCGCTGCTCGCTGCCCGATATCGCGCACGATATGGGCTTCTACACGGAGCCGAACGCGATTCGTCGCGTGAAACGCATCAAGTCGAGTCGAAGCGGCATTCCGTTCACGGGGTATGCGCTCGGTCACAAATGGACGCTTCACGAGAAGCTGCTGCAGACGGGGTACGCAAAGTACGTGCCGGAAACCGCGCTTCTGCGGTCGCCGGACGCCGCGGTTCGGCTCGCCGCCCGCTACGGCGCCGTCATGGTAAAGCCCCGAGACGGCAAGCAGGGCAAGGGGATCGTCAAGATCAGCCGCGCTCCGGGCGAATCGAATCGGTTCCGGTGGCAGGAGCGCAACGCGATCGACGGCCCGCTCGCGCCCGCCGCTCTGGCGGAACGGCTGCGGAGGCGCTTCCGCCCGGCCTCTGCCGTCGTTCAGCGGTGGATGGATATTCGAAGCCCGAGGGGCGGAGTTTACGATATAAGAGCGCTCGTCCAGAAGACGGAAGGCGACGAGTGGCTACTCGCGGAGATGGCGGTGCGGGAGAGCGGGATGGGGCGGATCGCGTCGAACGTGTCCGGCGGAGGCGCGGTCCGGCGCGCGGCGGAGTTCATCGGCCGGATGTACGGCGAAGGCGAAGCGGAGCGGATCGTCGCGGAATGCCGCAGCATCGCGGACGGTTTGCCGAACGCGCTGGAAGCGGTCTACGGCAGGCGGTTCGTCGAGCTGGGCATCGATCTGGCGGTCGAGAAGGGCGGTTGCGTGCGCATCATCGAAGTGAATATCAAGCCGGGAAAAAAAATCGTCCGCGCGCTATCGGGAGAGATAGCCTACGCGGACGCTCTGATACGGCCGATTCGTTACGCCAAGTGGCTTAGTGATCGCCGTGATTGCCTTGGGAAGGGTTCGTGATGACGAATCCTTCTTCCGGCGTGTACAGGTAGTCGATGATCACGCCGTCCAGGAATTTGTCGCCGTTCTTGAGGATCACGTCGATCCCCTTGTCCGTCTCGACGACGACGTCGTCTTCGCCGGGCGTGTCCAATCCGAGTCCGTAGTGCGCGTGGTCGCCGTGCGCGTGCGTCACGTAGACGCGCAGCTTCAACTCTTTGTTTTCCTCGGACTCCATCTCTTTCAGCAACATCTTCGCTGCATTGCGCGTAATCTTGCACTTCATGCCCGTCTACTCCTTCGACTTCCGCGGATATTTGTTCTCGATTCGATGCAAAAACCAATTCGACAAAAAAAGCGTCACCGCGATATCGTCCAGAGGGACGTACGGGAGAACGTCCGGCAGCACCCAGTACAGCGCCGCCGGGACAAGCAAGAACGCCTTCTCGCGTAGCGGAATGTCGGAATCGCGCAAGTACATGATCGTCCGGGTTACAAGCCTCGCCCATGTTGAAAGCTTGAGCCACTTCTTCATCGGTGGACGAACCTCTCCTTCGCTGCCGCGAATCGAAACATGCTTATAGTGTATCAGTTGCCCCCGGCATATGCCAACAGCAGCTCGAGCAGAAGCGCGGACGTCTCCTCGTACATGCCCGGCAGCTGGTCCAGCGGCAGCGGATTCGCGCCGAAGCCGGCTTCGACCGTAAATCCGGGGCGGCCGAAGCGGTGGATGAACCAATCCTTGTAGCCCGCGTCGCTCCCCGTAAGCTTTACGGCCTCGTAGCCGCTGACGGCCGAGAGCCGCGCCGCGAGCGTCTCGGACTCCGGCGGCTCCGCGTCGCGGTAATTCCAATAGATTTCGCGTCCTTGCGTATGAAGCGCGACGACGGCGTCGAACGACGTCGCTTCCGTGAAGCGGGCGATCGCCTGCGCCTCGGGCTCCGTCAGCGGCGCTTCGCCCGTGTAGTCGCGCGGCCCCGGCCCTGCGACGTCGCGGCGATCCCGCTCGACCTCCCAGTACGCCGGGAATTGATCATTGAGATCGACCCCGCGCGCGTTGGCCTTCCAGCCGGAAAAATCTTCGCTTCCGCCGTTCCAGGCGAGCAGCGCTTCGCGATGCGGATGGTCCGCTTCGGCGCCCCGCAAGACGAGCTCGACGCCGTCGGGATTGACCATCGGCGCCGTCCAGAGCGTGACGCGGGAGAACAGCTCCGCCGCGTCGCGGCCCAGGAACGGCGTTCCGTCCCGCAGCGCGCGCGCCGCTTCTTCGACGAACCGCATCGCGATCGGCGTCGTAATCCACTCGTTCGCGTGGAAGGCGGCGTTCGCGAAGACGCGTTTCGGCCCGCAGCCGACGCGAATCGCCTGCAGCGGCTTGCCCAAGACGCTCGCGCCGATCGTCGTTACGTTCATCGTCGGGTACGCTTCTCCGAGCCGTTCGAGGTCCCGGATCATCTCCGCATACCCGTAGGGCCGCTCGAACGATACGATGCCGCTTCCCGTTGTCATGACGTGATGACCCTCCGTTTCGGATTAGATGAATTTCGGTACTTGCCACATGACAGGCGTCACGTGGATTTGCTCGTTCAACCAGTCCTGGGCGATCCATTGGAACGTCCTCGGATCCCCGCTGCAAAAAAAACGATGCACCGGAACTTCGTTCGACGACTCGAGCTGCCCGGTGTGCGATAGCAACGTGCTGATGTCGCGGGCGGTCTGGTCCGCCGACGAGATTAGGGCGACGTCCTCGCCCATGCATCGCTTGATTCGATCGGCTAGGAACGGATAATGCGTGCAGCCGAGAATCAGCGTGTCGATCGTTTCGTTCCGGAGCGGTCGAAGCGCCTCGCAGACGACGTCCGACGCTTCCTCCGAACGGAACATTCCCTTCTCGACGAGCGGCACGAGGGTCGGACAAGCGAGGCTGACGACCTTCACGCCCGGGGAGATGCGACGCAAAGCGGTAACGTACGCGCCGCTTCGAATCGTGCCCTCCGTGCCGATGACGCCGATCTGCCCGTTCTTCGTCTGCTTGATCGCCGCCCGCGCTCCCGGCGTAATGACGCCGAGCACCGGCACGGAAACGTTCGTGCGGATGGCCTCGATCGCGACGGCGGTCGCCGTATTGCACGCTATGACGATCATCTTGGGGTCGAACTGCAACAGATAATCGACGATCTGGCGCGTAAACAACGCGACCTCCTCCTTGGACCGCGGTCCGTAGGGTGCTCTCGCCGTGTCGCCGAAATACAGCACGCGCTCCCGCGGAAGCTGCCGCATGACTTCCTTGGCGACCGTTAACCCGCCTACGCCCGAGTCAAGAATCGCGATGGCCTGATGTGTAGACACATTGAACCGCTTCCCTCTGATCTAAGTTGGGTTTCCTCGTTGATATCCAGAATATGTGGAAGGTTTCGAAAAGGTCACTATCGGCGAGCGGAAGAAGAGGGATGGAGAACTATGTCGAATTTTAGGGAAAACAGGACAAGTTTACTATTACGCATTTCTTAATATTACTGGTACAATGAAAATAGCATTCTTAGGTTTCCCAAGCTCGGAGATGATAGATTTGGCGCAAAGGCTGCCGGTAACCCGCGATATCAGACGAGGAGACGTCTTTACGATCGACTCTTCCGACGTCGTGAAAATCGATATGATCAAGGATAAGCTGTATCTCGTTCATACGAAGACGGATCAGTTCTATTTGAATCTGTCTTTCGACGCCATCGAAGAATGGCTGTACGAGGACGGCTTCCGTATGCTGGACACCCACAACATCGTCAACGTCAACCAGATCGTGTCCTACGACTCGGACCGCGGGAGAATCATGCTCGGCACGCTCGACACGGACAAGGATCAGACGCTTAAAACCGCTACGGCGGCACGCATACATAAGCAGCACGTCATGAACATCATGAAGATGCTCGAAGCGTGCAGCCGCGCCTCGAACTACGGCCCGGACGGCGAGGAGCCGCTCGCGGATTTGATGAACGAATTGACGTCGGAAAACGAAAACCCGATCTTCCTACGCTCGTACAACGCGATGCAAATCGCGGAAGAGCGCAGGCGCGCCAACGAGAAAATCAATCATCTCGCGTTCCACGACGCGCTGACGAATTTGCCGAACCGGATGCTGTTCCAGGACCGGGTCAAGGCTTGCTTCGAGCAGGCGCGCGCGTATAACCGCAAGCCGGCGATTTTCTTTTTCGACCTCGACCGCTTCAAGATCATCAACGATACGTTAGGTCATCACGTCGGCGACAATATGCTGCAGGTGCTGGCCGATCGGCTCCGCACGCTCGTCCGTCCCGAGGATACGATGGCCCGCTTCTCCGGCGACGAATTCATCTGGCTCATCCCGCACGTGCTCGATCGGGCGGAGGCGGCCGCGTTCGCCCGCGAGGTGGGACGCCTCGTCAGCAAGCCGTACGATCACGAAGGCCAAGAGCTGTTCGTAACGGCCAGCATCGGCGTAAGCTTCTACCCCGAGGACGGCACGGACGCGGACACGCTCATCAAGCATGCGGATACGGCGATGTACCGCGCGAAGGAGAAGGGCGGCGACACGTTCGAGTTTTACCATCCGGACATGAACTTCCGCTCGCTCGAGCGGCTTCATCTGGAGACGCATCTGCGCAAGGCGCTGAGCCGCGACCAAATCCGCGTGCACTATCAGCCGCTCGTCGATTTGGAGAGCGGGAACATTTTCGGAATGGAAGCCCTTGTCCGTTGGGAACATCCCGAGCTCGGCCTCGTCTCGCCCGGGGAGTTCATCCCGCTCGCGGAGGAAACCGGGGTCATCGTGCCGATCGGCAACTGGGTGCTGCGCGAAGCGTGCATGCAGAACAAGCGCTGGCATGACATGGGATACGATCTGTGCGTATCGGTCAACATCTCGATGCAACAATTCCAGCATCCCGAATTCGTCGCCACGATTCAGGAGACGCTCGCGGAGACGGGGCTCGACCCCGCTTGGCTCGCGCTCGAAATTACCGAAAGCGTCGCGATGAAGAACGTCAGCTTCGTCATGGAGACGATCGAAGAGCTGAAGCGGATCGGCGTGTTCATCTCCATCGACGACTTCGGCACGGGGTATTCCTCTCTCAGTTATCTGAAGCGATTCCGCGTGCACACGCTCAAGATCGACCGGAGCTTCATCCGCGACGTGACGACCGACGAGGATAACGCGGCGATCGTGACCGCGCTCATCGCGATGAGCCAGCAGATGAAGATGCGGTCGCTGGCGGAAGGCGTGGAGACGACGGAGCAGCTGATCTTCTTGAAGGAACGCGGCTGCAACGAAGTGCAAGGCTATATTTACAGCAAGCCGCTGCCGGCCGATGAATTCCAGAAGCTTCTGGATAAGACGCCGATGCCGCTCGGGTAGCTGGAAAGCTTAGAAGGCAATCCCTGATCGGGGTTGCCTTCTTCTTGTTTCCGCGCAACCTTTCCCCGCGACGGCGCGTCCAACAAATCGATAGAGAGAGAGATAGGAGGCTTCGTCATGGCTTTGCACTTCCGGCTCCCGCTTCGACGCCCGCCGGCGGCGGCGCGTTCGCGGCGCCGCGGACTTCGCGCGAACGCCCTTCGCGCCGCGCTGGCGTTGGCGCTGCTCGCGGCCGGAGTCGCCGTCTGGCTCTGGGCCACCCCGTCCGGCACCCGGCTGCGCTACCTCGCGGCCGACACGCTCATTACGACGCAGCATCGCCACTGGGCGAAATACGTCATCGGCGAAGCCGCGCTGCGGGAGCGCCTCGCCGAATACGAGCGCCGGTTCGACGCGATGGCGCGCGAATCGCTGCGTCCGGTCGTGCCGGAACGCCCTGCCGGCGGCGCCGGGACGGGAGCCGGCGCGGACGCGGCGGCGGAGCCGCTGTACCGCATCGAAGACGTCTCCGGCGAAGGCTGGTCCGGCAAGCTGCTCATCGTGCCCGACCCGCTGAGCATCCGCATCGGCGTGCCGAGCGCGATCGGCCGGGGCGAGAAGGTGAGCCGCATGATGCAACGCCTCGGCGCGGTCGCCGGCGTGAACGGAGGCGGCTTCTCGGATCCGAACTGGAGCGGCAACGGATTTAAGCCGACCGGCATCGTCATGTCGGGGGGAGAGGTGTTTTATAACGATGCCGACCCCGAAGACGAGATCGACGTCGTCGGCTTCACCGACCGCGGCGCGTTGATCGTCGGGCAATATACGCTCAACGAGCTGCAGCGCATGGGCGTGCGGGAAGCGGTATCGTTCCGTCCGCGCCTGATCGTGAACGGCAAGGGATTGGTGGAGAGCGACGAGGACGGCTGGGGCCTCGCGCCCCGCACGGCGGTCGCGCAAACGGAGGACGGCACGGTGCTGTTCGCCGTCATCGACGGCCGCCAGACGCACAGCGTCGGCGCCACGCTGTACGACGTGCAGCAGCTGTTCCTCGACCGCGGGGCGGTCGTCGCGGCGAACCTCGACGGCGGCGCATCGACCGTGCTGGTCACTCGAGACGTCGAGGCGGGCTACCGCATCGTCAATCAGCCGGCGACGACGGAGGGCGAGCGGTACTTGCCGACCGCTTTCCTCGTCTTCCCGCAGCCGCAGCTCGTCCGGATCGCCAACGTCTGGGAAGGCCTCGACATGGAGCGGTTCGATCCGTCGAAATGGTGAAGAGGGCCTCCCCCTTCGCTAATTCGCTTGGGGGTAGGCCCTCTTCAAAAACGCTTCGATTTTCCGTTCCGCCTCCATCGTCGTCGCGGCCCGAATGACGGTCCGCTCCGCGGCGTACTCGGAAATCGTATGCTCGTAGCGCGGATCGTAATAGTATTCTAGCAAGCCGCGAACGGCTTCCCGGAAATCGTCGCGCTCGAGCGCCTGCCGAATGTCCCGCGCGGCCGGCGTGTGGATTTTCCGCTCGATTCGCTCGAACGCCTCCATGCATTGCGCCTTGAACCGCTCCGGCTCGTAGTCGGCGAGGATGTTCGTCACGCGCGCTTCCATCGGCAGCTCCAGAAACAGCTGCGGCGCCCGCTCCTTCGCTTCCATAAGAAACTCCGGCAGCACGGCCTTCCCAACGCGCCGGCTCTCTCCTTCCATCGCGATGAACGGGCTGTGGCGCAGCCGGATCAGCTCGTGCACGAGCAGCGAGTCGAACGTGCGCTGGTTGTGCGGTTCGAGGCCGACCCCGCCGAAGATCGACCCGCGATGCGCCGCGAGCCCTTCGAGATCAAGGACGGGATACCCCTTCTCGTGAAGCGAACGCAAAATATTCGTCTTCCCCGTTCCCGTCAGTCCGTTCAATACGATCAGCGGTTGGTTCAGCTCGTACGACGCCAGCGTCTCGACGACCCATCGCCGATAGGCGCGGAATCCCCCTTGAATGCGGTAGATTCGTCCGCCGAGGATGGAGAGCAGCGTCGACGCCGTCTTGCTCCGCATGCCGCCGCGCCAGCAGAAGAACGCCTTGCGCCCGGGGACGCCCTGCAGCTCTCGAATGAACGCCGGCAGCTTCGCCGATACGATCTCGAGGCCGAGCTCCTTCGCCGCGTCTACGCTCTGCTGCTTATACGTGGTGCCGATCCGCGCCCGTTCCTCGTTATCGAACAGCGGCACGTTCACGGCGCCCGGCACGCTGCCTTCCGCGAACTCGCCGGGCGATCGAACGTCGATCGGGGTCATATCCCCTCTCCCGAGCAGCTCCACGAATTGTTCTACGGTGATGTCTTCTACCAAGGCTTACGCTTCCTTCCCGTGCCGCACGACGATCCGTCCCGGGTGCGCGTCCGTGACGGCGCCGATCAAGGCCGCTTCCACGCCCGCCTCCCGCAGCGCCGCATGCAGCGCCTCCGCTTGATCGCCTTCGACGGCTATCAAGAGGCCGCCGGACGTGACGGCGTCGCAAAGCACGTATCTTTCGGTTTCGCTCAGCGTCGGCGCGAAGTCGATCGACGACTCGACGTGGCGATAGTTGTTTTTCGTGCCGCCCGGAATGACGCCCTCGTCCGCGAGCTCCTTCGCCCGAGGCAGGACGGGAACCTGCGGCTGGTCGATGACGATGCCCGCGCCGCTGCCCTTCGCCATCTCGAGCGCATGGCCGAGCAAGCCGAAGCCCGTCACGTCCGTGCAGGCGTGGACGGGATACCCTTCCATCGTCTCCGCCGCTCGGCGATTCAGCGTCGCCATGACCGCGGTGACGCGTTCGATCTCCTCCGGCGACAGCTTGTCCCGCTTGATCGCGGTCGTCAGAATGCCGACGCCGATCGGCTTCGTCAAGATGAGCCGGTCGCCCGGCTTCGCCCCGGCGTTCGTCAGCACGCGGTCGGGGTGGATCGTGCCGGTGACGGCGAGGCCGAACTTCGGCTCGTTATCGTCGATCGAGTGGCCGCCGACGAGCGTCGCGCCCGCCTCGCGCACCTTGTCTCCCGCGCCGCGGAGAATGTCCGCCAGCACGGAACGATCGAGCCTTCCGATCGGGAACGCGACGAGATTCAGCACCGTCGTCGGCTTGCCCCCCATCGCGTATACGTCGCTCAGCGCGTTCGCCGCCGCGACTTGTCCGAACGCGTACGGGTCGTCGACGATCGGCGTGAAGAAGTCGACCGTCTGCACGAGCGCCAGCTCGTCCGTCAATTTATAAACGCCCGCGTCGTCGCTCGTCTCGGTGCCCACGAGCAGGTTCGGGTCCCGCTCCGTCTTCGGGAGGCTCGACAAAATGCCGGACAACTCCCCGGGTCCGATCTTGCAGCCGCAGCCGCCCTTGGACGACAGCGACGTCAGCTTCACGGCGTCTCGTCCTTGCGCTTGTCCTTGTTCCATCCGTACTTCCGCCTCCTTATGTCATGCGAACGGCTGCAGTTCCTTCCGGATGAACGCGGTCACGAGCGGCGCGAACCGCTCGAGCAGCTCCGCCGTCCGTTCCAGATCGTCCCTGAGGCCGTCCCGCGGCAAATCCATGTAGTCCTGCGTCAACGGACGCCGCAGCGCGACCAGCGCCTTCAAGCCGTCCGCGAGGTGTTCCGGCAGCACGCCCTCCGTGCGCAGCACGTCGACGATATCCTCGTAGCTGCTCGCGTCGCGCATCATGAACCCATCGATCAGAAAGCTGCCGACGTCGGTGACCGCTTCGATCGCGAGATGCAGCGCCCGCTCCTGCGCGAAATGCGTCAGCAGCGCGGACGAGCCGGTCCGTTCCGTCCCCGCGCCGGCCGCGGCGCCCGACGCCAGCTCCCGCAGCGCCTTCGTCACCGTCGGCAAAAACCGAAGCCGCGCGTCGATCTGTTCTTCGTTCACGTAATACATTCGGTACTCCGTCTCCCTTCCCTATGAAGCCCTCGATCCCTTATGAGTCCCGCTTCTTGCGCGCCTTGCGCTTCAGCACGCCCGCCGTAATGACGAACGTCAACACGATCACCAATAAAATCAGAAAGGCCTCCGATACGTCGCGACCCACAATCATTCCTCCGTATTCTTACCCGACGGCGTTCCTCGCGGCCGAGAGCAGCGCCCAGCGGCGTTCCGTCTTTCGTTTGTATTTCGGCAGCGCCCGATACACGTCCACCGCCTCGGCGTACGCCGCTTTCGCGTCGGGCTTCTTGCCCAATGCGTCGTACAATCGGCCGAGCTTGTAATAAAACTCGCACGACGACGAATTCGCTTCCCGGAACCGCTGCAGCGCGGCGACGGCGCGTTCGGAATCCACTGGCGCGAGCGACTCGGCGAGGCGCAGATACGGCTCGCCGTACCGCACGCGCGGATTCATCTCCAGCGCTCTGAGAATATCCCTCTCGCCTTGTTCGAGTTCGCCCGTCTTCACGCGACAAATGCCGAGGTCGCAAGTAACCTCGGCCGAATGTTCCATCGCGGGCATGATCTCTTCGAGCAAGCGGCGGGCGTCTCCCCACCGCTTCTTCTCCATATAGAGACGCGCGGCTTCTTGCTTCGCGGATACGTCGAAGGGGCGTTCGCGAATGTCTTGAAGCGCCTTCGACAGCCTGCGGCTGCGCCGAATCGGCTTCATGAAGCTAGGGAAAATTCCGATAAAACTCCGGTCCAGGAAGTATAATAGCAGCAACAGCACGAGAATGGCAACGAACGGATTGCCGAGCAGCAGCCATAGCAGCCCGAACAACAGTCCCACTTTCATGGCAGGTCCTCCTTCTCGAACGTTGCTGCCATTATATCACAACCGGGCTTAGCCCAACCACAGATGCGACGCGTAGCCGAGCATCGCGCCGAGGAGGTACCAGATGGTGCTCATGGAAAATCACCTGCCTTTGCAGCATTTTCCAATAGCATCTCCTAAAGGGGTTCGCTTTAGTATGAAAGAGGAAGCCGCGCGTTCGGGCATAAAAAAATCCCGTGCGCTCCGTGGGCGGCAGCGCCGGGATTGTCGCGAAGGAATCGTTCACGCCTCCTTCGGCTTACTCGCGTTCCTTGTTCATGCTTCGCCGCGTCCGAATTTCGAGCGCGACCGACACCGATACGACGATAATGCCGATCACCCAAAACCAAATCGGGGTTTCGTTCATGATTTCCCTCCTTTGCTTCGGTACCGCGCCATAAACCGAGTCGGGACGAATAATTCCTCTCTCCCAAGCTCGTACAGCTCCGCGATTTGCGTCGCTCGAGGAGCGCCGACGCCGCGGGCGCCGTTCTCGATCTGCAGCAGGTAGCCCGGGGAGATGCTGAGCCTCTTGGCCGCATGCTCCAAGGACATGCCGGCCCGCTCCCTCGTCAGTTTCAGCAAGCTTTCCATCGATTCGCCCGCCTTCGCGTTTTGCATTGTTTTCCCTATTTTACTCGAATTGGAGTCGGGATTTCAACGCATTTCGCGAAGTTTTCCGGGAAAATTCACATTTTGCATTGTGCAAAGTATAATGAAATCGGAGGTGGGCGCATGTACGGCGCTAGAATTCGAGAGCTTCGCAAACGACGCGGTTGGACGATGAAGCAGCTGGGGCAGCGCCTCGAGCTGGCCGAATCGACGATCTCCGGTTATGAAAACGAAATCCGCCGGCCCGACATGGACGCGCTTCTGCAATTCGCCGAGCTGTTCGACGTGTCCGTCGATTACTTGCTCGGCCGCGAACGCATGTCTTCCGCCGCTCCTTCGGGTCCCCCGCAGGCGGCCGCTCTCCGCGAGAGCGCGACGCCGTATTACGCGGCGATTCGGGACGGGCAGATCGAATCGCTTACGGAGGAGGAAGCCGCGCATCTTCGCGATTCGCTGGAGATGTTCCGGCTGTGGAAGGCGAACCGTCCATCCGGCTCCGAATGAATCGCTTCGCCCGGTGAAACCTGGATTTCACCGTGCCGATCGATACGCCGAGCCGTTCGGCGATCTCCGCATCCTTCGAGCCGTACCGGATCTTCATCCAGACGACCTCGCGATAGGCGGGCTTCAGCCACGCGATTTGCTCCATCAGCTGCTCCGCTCCGAGCCTTCGGCACACGACCTCTTCCACGCCCTCGGCATCCGCGCCGCAGACGCCTTCCAGCGGCTCCGGCTCCATCGGAATGCCGTTCCAGCATCTGCGCTTGCGCATCAGATCGATGGCGGCGTTCGTCGCGATCTTCGACAGCCACGCCCCGGCTCGCCGCTCGTCCAGCACCGTGTCCAGATGACGATACGCCTTAAGGAACGTCTCCTGCGCGACGTCTTGGGCCAGATGCGGATCCTTCACCATCCCGTACGCTTTCCGGTACACGCGATCGCCGTATAACGTTACGAGACGGTCGAACCGACTGATAGCGGCTGACACATCCTTTCACTTCCGTTTCCTTCCGGTTTCCCGCACAGACGCTGCGAACTTGGACTCTATGAAAATTTTACCATTCCTACCTACTAATTGCTAGCATAAGTTACTATAAAAAAGAAAGACGCCTGCGGCTCGTCGCCGCAGGCTTCAATAGAATATATAATCAAAAAGGGGGTCATCCTTACTATAATCGACCTGTGTTAAATCCAAGTAAACGCAAGATTACAATTGCGTTACAAACTTTCATGCAAAGAACGGAGACGTGAAGCGTTGTGACTTCCTCGATCCGATTGTTTTTCGCCGCCGCGCTGGGCGACGCAGCTCGCGAGGCGCTGGAGCGCGCCTGCCAGACCGTGCGGGGCGACGTGCCGTTCGCCCGCTGGACGCATCCGGCGGATTACCACGCCACCGTCAAATTCATCGGCGACGTCGACCCGTCGCTCGTCGACGCGCTCGCGGCGCCCGTGCGGGACGCCGTCGCCGGGTTCGCCCCCTTCGAGCTGTCGCTCGGGGGCTTCGGCACGTTCGGGCGCAGCCGCGCGGCGCCCGACATTCTCTGGTGCGGCGTCGCCGGCGGCACCGACGAGCTGCGCGCGCTGCATGCGCGCGTCGACGCGGCCGCGGCGTCCTGCGGCGTCGCGCGCGACACGCGCCCGTTCCGGGCGCATATTACCGCCGCGCGCAAGTACCGCGGCGACGCGCCGTTCGCCGCGCACGCTTCGCTGCTCGCGGCGCTCGCCCCGGCGCCGTCGCCCTGGCGCGTCGAGGAGTTCGTCCTGTACCGGACGAACTTCGGGGCGCGGCCCGCGTACGAGGCGCTGCATCGGTTCCCGCTCGGGTAGCTCCGGGCGGGCGACCGCGTCGCTCCGCTCCCTTACCTCCACACCGGCCCTCCCCTTCATCCTTCCCCGCGTTCCCATTCCATTCTCGTTTCATCGCCTACCGTTTTTAAACACACTCGATCCGCGCCGAATCCACCCGCGTTACGCTCAATGTCGCACCCATGCGCCTTATATCGCCTTTGTCGCCTCGCGCCGCTTTCCCCTATGTTCCGCCCTAACGTCTATACCGCCCCTCCACATCGAACTTTTCCGCACTTTCGTTCCGTTCTCGCTCCCATCGCCTACCGTTTTTAAACACACTCGATCCGCGCCGATTCCACCCGCGTTACGCTCAATGTCGCACCCATGCGCCTTATATCGCCCTTGTCGCCTCGCGCCGCTTTCCCCTATGTTCCGCCCTAACGTCTATACCGCCCCTCCACATCGAACTTTTCCGCACTTTCGTTCCGTTCTCGCTCCCATCGCCTACCGTTTTTAAACACACTCGATCCGCGCCGATTCCACCCGCGTTACGCTCAATGTCGCACCCATGCGCCTTATATCGCCCTTGTCGCCTCGCGCCGCTTTCCCCTATAATGGAAAACGA